>CALBGL010000046.1 GCA_937892735.1 uncultured Clostridia bacterium
AGGAGTGGTTGGCGCCTGTGGAAATCACCATGTATCCGTTGAACAGTGATGATGAAGGATTCATTATGTATAAAAACTATCATATAGGCTCTAATGATGAAATCTATTACAACCTATGGAGATTTCCCTATGACGGCGGAGAAGCGCAACTATTGGTAGATAAATGCTTTTATTGGAAGACGGGAAATGAGGTCGCTTCTTAAGAATAAGAACGTATAGAGGAGGGAACGAGGATGAAACGATATATTGCGTTCCTCTTATGTATGCTTATATGTGCAGGTTGTGCATCCTCCAATGAAAGACCGATGGAAATCGAAATGGATCTATCTCAGATCCATTTCGATACCTCAGAAAAGGACGTGGATCTGTCATATATGATGTCAAAAGGACAATGCTATTTTTATAACGGAATATATTATATTTTGCACTGGGGAGATTCCTGGATCTATTATTATGATGAAGCCAATGAAAGCTTTGGGAAGCTATGTGGCCGGCCGGAGTGTGAACACAAGGGGAATGGATGTAATGCCTATGTATCAGGAATCGGAAATGTGCAGGTATATGAAGATCAATTGTATTTTGTAGTTGGAGCCAGTGTACTGACGCGAATGGAACTGGATGGGATGAATCGGGAGACTGTAAGGACAATCAATAATTTAGCAGGAACCAATGGTAGCTGGGTGATACATCGAGACAAGATATATACGCAGGTATGGAAACCAGTGGTAGAGAATGGAGTACAGTACGATGATCTGTATATCTACGAGTTCGACCTGTATTCCCAGGAAGAGGGAAAACAACTGTTTTACCAAAGATATAGTAATTTAATGGATGTGATGTGGAAGTTCAGAGGTGATTATGCATATTTTTTTGTAGAAGAGTTGTTACCAGAAACGGAGGAATTTACGCAAACATTTTACTTATATGATATGAATCAAGAACAGTTTGCGCAGATTTTGTATGAAGAACATTGTTATGGGGGAATGCAAGATTTTTATCCGAAAGAAAAAGAAATACTGATCTTAGATAAAGAAAACACAAAAATGAGGTTACGTCAATATAATATTGTATCTGGTGAAGAGAAGGTACTATTCCGTATAGAAGCCAATGGCTTTATGGGTGTATTCTCGAGAAACATGGACAAGATCTTGGAGTATGAATTCGAATCAAATCCGGAAGGAAGACGGATACGCTTACTGAACATGGAAGGAGAAGTGGAGAAGGAGTGGTTGGCGCCTGTGGAAATCACCATGTATCCGTTGAACAGTGATGATGAGGGATTCATGTTAGAGAAGAATTACGTGTTGGGAAGTGACGGGGGAACCTATTATAATCTATGGAAATTCCCCTATGATGGTGGAGAATCACAACTGTTGGTAGATACACACTTGGATTGGAAGACGGGAAATGAAATCATTCCGTAAAGAGAAAGGAGCGATGGAAGGATGAAAAAAATGTGGTGGGCAATCGCGGTCTGTATGTGCTGCTTGTTCATGAGCGCCTGTGGCGATGGGCAGGATCTGATCTTGCAGGAGGAATTTCGTACGCAGGAGTATCTGCCAGACTATGATGTACAGATGCAGTATCAGCCAGATACAGCGACAGGAATATGTCGGATCGGAGATACATATTATTTTTCTTGCTACCCTTCAACGTATTTCTATTTCTATGAAATAGAAGAGGGAACAGGAGGGAAGCTGTGCGCGAAACCGGAATGTACGCATGATACCAAGGATTGCAATGCGTATATAGGAGATCTTGCCAGTCCGAGCGGTTATTATGGAGGAACACTGCAGGCATATGATGGGATGCTCTATTATATTGGCGAGGCAGGAACACTGTACCGGATGAAGCCGGATGGAACCGAGAAGGCACCGGTGATGAAAGTCGAAACCGGAAATGGGGACATTCGGCTGGCTCTTCATCGAGGATATGCTTATGTATTGAGAAGGGACGATCAGATCGCGGGAGCGCAGACCAAGAACATCCTGACGATACAGCGGTATATCCTGGGCGATGAGGAAAGCAAGACAGAACTATTTCATCAGGAATCCACGGGAGGGATCCTTTCGTCCGAATGGATTTTCCATGCGAACGAGATGTTCCTCTTACTGGAAGACAAAGAAGGCCCGATCATAACCAGGAATGGGTTTTACCGTTTCGATTTGGCGGACGGGACAGTGGAAACGCGGAGTGAGGAGGAAAATCCGGCGTGGCGTATGCGGGATATCAAGGCATCCACGGATGGTTTTGTGCTATCGAGCAGAAATGAGGCCGAGGGAATGTTCCGCGTATCAAAGTATGCATATGAAACGGGAGAATGGACGGAACAATTCCAGATTGCGGAACCGGAAATTTCAAGTATGTTGAGTATAATGGAAGACGAGTATATCCTGTATAAGTATTATTATCATTTCGAGGGCGTGGATCCTACGTATACGCTGTTGGACGCGTCAGGGCAAGTCGTTCTGGAGGGGAGTATTCCGGCGGAGAAGGGCGAATATCGAGTGAATATCAGTGATTATGGATGGGATGATCACGGCTGTCTTCTCGTAATGGATGAGATGCGGGAGGCAGAAGCCCATGAATACGAACAGTTTTTGAAATGGCTCTGGGTATCTCCGGATGGAGAAGCACAATTCTTCTTTGCGGTGCCGCAGGAAGATCTGAGTTAAAAAAAGAATATACAGGAACCTCCTTTCGGGTATGCGGGATATCCGAGAGGAGGTTTTTTGCATTACTGTCGATGTTTTTCGTATTGTTTGCCGATCCACTGGATCAGGAGATACAGAAGCACAGCCATGACACAGAGGATGACGATACTGAGGATCACCCAGTTCATGCGGAAGATCTGGCTTCCATAGATAATGAGATAGCCCAGACCGGCCTTAGCAGCCAGAAATTCTCCGATAATCACACCGATTAGACAAAGGCCGATATTCACCTTGAGGACATTCATCAGAACGGGGATATTGGCCGGAAGCAGGATCTTCGTCAGGATATGCCTCTTTTTACCGCCAAAGGAACGGATCAGCGCCAGTTTATCCGGATCCACACATAAAAAACCGTTCAGCATAGTCAGAATGGTGGTGACAATCGTGAGGGAAATCGAAGTGATCAGAATGGACTTGGTCGTATTGCCGAACCAGACGATAAGAATAGGAGCTAAGGCGGATTTAGGCAGACTATTGAGCGCGATCCAGTAGGGTTCGCTGATTTCGCGGCTCAGCGGGCACCACCATAGGAGCACGGCAATCGCAAGACCCAGCAGCGTACTGATTAGGAAACTAACTAGGGTCTCATAGAGGGTAATGCCCGTATGCAAGAAGATGGAACCATCTCCGATCATATCCAACAAGGTCGTCCATAATGCGGAAGGGGAGGAGAAGATAAAGGTATCTAATAGACCGATACGAGCCGAGACCTCCCATACCAGCAGAAAAATGACTAGGACGGCTACGCGGCCAAAAGTGACCAGACGCATGCGGCGGCGGACAGCGCGCAAATATTGCGCGCGAGGTGTGAGATCATGCATGGGTTTCGCCTCCTTCCTGTGTCATCGCCTGCCAAATTTCCTGGAAATAGGTCTGAAAGGCAGGCAGATTTCGTACGGACAGCGGAGTACGGTCAGCGCCAAAGTCCATCGGAAGATCCTGCAGAATGCGACCGGGACGAGCCGACAGCACGAGGACGCGATCTCCCAGACTGATGGCTTCGGAAATATCGTGAGTGACCAGAACCGCTGTCTTACCGGTTTGACGGAGGATTCGCCAGATCTCGTCGGAAACAGACAGGCGAGTCTGATAATCTAATGCGGAAAAGGGTTCGTCCAGAAGCAAAAGTTCTGGTTTCAGCGCCAGCGTTCTCACCAGCGCTGCCCGCTGCCGCATACCGCCGGAAAGCTGAGAGGGCCTGTGAGAAAGAAAATCTCCCAGACCATATTGCGTCAGGAGTTGTTTCACATAGTCTTTCGTCTGCGCGGTCAGTTCTCCGCGGATTTCCAATCCGAGACAGGCATTTGCCAGGATTGTGCGCCATTCCAGAAGTTGATCTCGCTGGAACATGTAACCGATGGGGCGCGGCGAATCCGTACCCAGCGAGATGGTTCCGGATTCGGGGGTGATCAATCCCGCGATCATGGATAGAAGCGTGGACTTGCCGCAGCCGGAGGGTCCCACAATACTGACAAATTCCCCCGGCTCTACGCGGAAGCTGACCCGCGTGAGGGCCGGAGTATCCGCCTCCCGCGTATGATAGGTGTAACACAAATCGTGAACAGAAAGTAAGCTAGCCACGGCAGTGCCTCCCTGTACAAATAGAATACTATAGGATATTACAAAGAGACATAAAGTGTGCAGGTCAGTCCAAAGGATGCCAGCCTTCCTGGATATTTTTTCGGCAGCCAATATAAGTCGCCGTCAAGTAGACGCTATAAATCAAAAGAAAAATACCAATAGAGAGGCAGGCATATAGAAATACCTGAATATCAGACACGTAAGGACGCATCAGATCATGCAGACATAGAGACGTAAAAACGCTTAGAGGCAACGGCAGCAGCAGAGGAATCCCAAAATAGACCAACAGCTGGTGCCGTAAATAGCGATCGGTACGTTTCTCAGAAAATCCTAAGTGAGAAAGGATCTGATATCGATACCGATGCTGCAGTGTATCGCTGAGTTGACGAACAGCCAGAATGGCGGCGCAGGCACAGATCAAGATCATGCCCACATAGAAAAGAGCAAAGACAATCATGAGGAGGTAGGACTGTCCCTCCGCCTGAACGGCTCCCTGCATTCGTATGTTGCCATAGAATAAAAAAGAGGGAGCGCCGATGGATTGATGAATATCCAAGAAATCTGTCTCGGTGGTAGGGCGCAGGGTATGAACCGTTAGCGTATAATAATCTACGGGATAGTTTGTCGCATAGACGTCCGGAACGACGCAGACATGCTGCGTACCTGGCAATACAGCATCCGTATAGACAGCCTGGCAGGAGAGAGTTCCTTTTTTTAGCGTGAGATCTGGCAGAGGCTCCTTCAGATATGCCGGCACATTTTCCAGTGTGGTCAGGGCATACTGGTCAGTTTCCAAAGAGATAGGGTCCAGTCCTTTCATTCTGCGCAGCGCGTTGTAGTCTGAGAGCGTGACCAGAATATCGTTTGGGTCATAATTAAAGCGGATCAGTGGCAGGGACATGAAATAGTCGCGCAGTGCATGGGAATCGCTGATATATGTGGGGTATACATGCTCGTCTGCAATCCCCAGCTCCTCCTCCAGATAGGGCCGATAGGAGGAGAAATCACGATCCGGGGAATAGATGACCACATCATAGGGAACGATATAGGTCTTTTGAATGTCAAATACGGTCTTAAGCTCCCATCCTGCCTGCAGTGAAGTGAGAATGAGCATAAATAGCATAGCCAGTGTGCCTAGCGTGGTTCCCATAGCGCTTAGACGGGCCGAAAGGCTTCGTAATAAGATCAGACGATCCTTTCTATACGCAAAGGAAGTACGGCGCAGCAGCCATTGAACAATCAAAGCGGAAAGATTGGCATAAAAAAGATAGAGCCCTAAAACCAGGCAGACTAAGGACACGATCAAATCCCGGCCCATATACGCGTTGGTCAGTGTACAGGTATCCTGTACTTTCATACAGCCGAAAATGAGCAGAATCAGAGAAAGCAAAAACAGGAGCAGATTACGCAGACGAGAACGCCGATTTGGTGCACTGTCATGAATACCTTGCAGGAGTTCTCGGATGTTTGTCTTGCGCAACCGCAGACTCCTGCGTACCGTGGCAAAAAAGTAGATCAGCAGGATATACAGAAAAGTAACGGCCAAAGCCCAGGGAGAGAAAGTCAGGACGATCTCATAGGGCATTGCGAAGACATAGGTGATCAGACTGATTAAAAGTTGATAGATGCCAGTTCCAATGAAGAGACTCAAAAGAAGGGCCAGACACCCCAATATGACATTTTCTAACAGAAAGAGAAGCGCGATGGAAGAACGTTTAATGCCCATAAGCATATAGAGGCCCAGTTCTCGGCTGCGTTTGGAGAGGATAAAGCCCGTCATGTAGGATACCAGCCACCCCAGAATGAAGATCACTAAAATAGAAAGCAGGATGATCATCAGGACGACATCGGCGCTTCGCGTATTGAGCGTACGAAAATCCTGTGAGAAGACGAGGGTATTAAAAGCGTATACCAGCGCGAAGGAAAAAGATACCGTCAACAGATAGATCAGATAATCCCGCGCATTTCTGAGCGCGCCGCGCCATGCCATTTTAAGGAGCATCCGGCAGATCACCTCCCAAGAGCGTTACGATGTTCAAAATTTCATGAAAGAATGTCAGACGGCTTTTTTCACCTCGACGCAGTTCATTGAAAATTCGTCCATCTCGCAGAAAAAGAATTCTGCGGCAGTAACTGGCAGAAAAAAGATCGTGCGTGACCATCAGAATGGTGGCGCCCATCTGCTCGTTCATATCCAGGAAGTTTTCCAGAAGAAGCCGGGCGGAGCGAGAGTCCAGCGCGCCGGTAGGTTCATCCGCCAGGATAAGCCGTGGGTGCTGAATCAACGCTCGGGCGCAGGCACATCGCTGGCGCTGACCTCCGGAGACTTCATAGGGAAATTTGGATACAATATCTTCGATTCCCAGACGGAGAGCTATGCTGTGTACAAGTTTCTGGACGTCCTTAGGAGATTCTCCCTGTACGAGAGGCGCCAGCGCGATATTCTCTCCGATGGTCAGGGTATCTAAAAGGTTATAGTCCTGAAAGATAAATCCCAGGTTTTTCTGGCGGAAAGCGGCCAGACGAGATTCCGGCAGTGCTGTGATATCGACATCATCTAAATAGATATGTCCTGCAGTCACAGTATCAATCGTTGCGATACAATTGAGCAGTGTGGTTTTACCGCTGCCGGAAGCGCCCATGATTCCTACAAACTCGCCTTCTTCCACAGAAAAAGAAACCTGATCCAATGCCTTGGTCAAAGCAGTTTTGGCGCCATAGTATTTTTCGATTTGGTCGATGGTAAGTAGTGCCATATTTTCATCTCCTTCTGGGGCGACGCCCGATGGCGGCAAACTCAGGGCGTGGTTCAATCGTTGTGATATAGAGAGCTGTCAAACCACGCCTAGTATACCACAACCAGATTTCCTTCGGAGTTTGACGCCCGATGGCGGCAAACTCAGGGCGTGGTTCAATCGTTGTGATATAGAGAGCTGTCAAACCACGCCTAGTATACCACGTACGCCAGTAGTATGGGAAGTTACAATTCTGTTAGGGGTGTTGTCATCGAATTTAGGGGAAAGTCCACGTATACTCGTGTTCCCTTTCCCAGTACAGAATCCAGGTGGATGTCTAATCCCAGCCGCAGACAGAGCTTGTGGCACAGATAGAGACCTAATCCGGTGGAAGCCTGATAGGAACGATTACGACCTGTAAACCCCTTGTCAAATACGCGGGGCAGATCCTCTTTGGCGATGCCGATACCATTATCCTCGATCACCAGACGCACGTACTGAGGATAGGATTCGCTGTAGATTCGAATCCGCGGATGTTCCTGAGATCGGTATTGTACAGCGTTCACGAGGATCTGACGCAGAATAAAGACCATCCATTTTTCATCGCCGGGGACATGTTCATCCAGTTTTGACACTTCGAGCGCCATATGCGTGTCCAAGAGAAGGAAGCGGCAGGAAAGAAGCGCCTCGGATACAATATCGCTCAGCAGCATGGGTTTGATAAAATAGTCCTTTTCCACCTGTTCGCTGCGGGCGTAGTATAGAACCTGCTCTACCAGGTGGCGAATCTGAAAGATCTCCTGGGAGATTCGTTCCGTCTCTGGGGTAGTGTGTCTGCGGCAGATCAGATCGATGGCCGTGATGGGGGTTTTGATCTCATGAACCCATTCTTCCATATATTCTTTATAAGAACGGCTTATGGCTCGCTGCTTGCCGACCTCTTCGGCCATAGATTTACAGCTTGTCCGCAGAAGATGAAAATAAGCTTCTTCTAATACAGATTCCGGTTTAGGGAGCAGCTCGGGAATCAGATATTTTTGATCCAGTCGATCCAGAGATTGATACATCGCATGGATTTTGCGGGATTCCCTACGATATCCCACATAGAGAAGAATCCCGAAGAAGAGGATCCAGAGGAGAAATAGTGGCAGTACGATGCGTGCAGGAATACGATGTAAAACGAGATATACAAAAGAAATGAGCAGGAAGATAAAGAGAAGCAGGAGAAGAGGGACTCGATCGAAAAGATAACGACGAAAATTCATGGGGCATCCTCCGGCAATACGAGACGATATCCCTGGCGGTGTACTGTATGAATCAGTCCGGTAAGGCCTATACCGGCAAATCGCTTGCGCATGCGGGACAGATTCACGCTCAGGATATTTTCATCCACGTAGAGTTTGTTTTCCCACAGATATTCAATGAGTTCATCTCGGCTGACCAGATGAGGATAGTGGATCCAGAGATAGTATAGAATCCTCAATTCGTTGCCGGAAAGATCCAGCGTCTGCGTGCCATATTGCAGCTGGCTGCGGACAATATGCAGCGTTACATCCCCCTCGGAAAGTGTTTCGGAAGGACTCTGCGAGCGCTCCAGGATGCGTCGTACTCGCATCAGGAGTACGGGCAGACTGTAGGGTTTGCGAATAAAATCGTCTCCGCCTACGGAAAGTCCCCGCAGCTCATCTTCCTCTCGATCGAGCCCTGTGATGAAGATAATGGGCATATGATAGGTGCGACGGATGCTGCGGCAGAGTTCAAATCCATCTCTTACGCCGCCAAGACGAATATCCAGCAGAATTAAATCTGCAGGCTTTTTGGCAAGCAGAGCTTCTAGTTCTTCTGGATCTGCCGGACAGACCGTTTCATATCCGTTCTTCTGCAGGAAATCCCGCAATTCCCAGCGAATATTTTCATTATCTTCAATAATATAGATGACATTCATGACCGTCCCTCCCTTTCCCTAGTATTGTAGCAAGAACCGTCGATAAATGCAACAAATCTTACTGAAATGTAAGGACAGGCTTGCGGCTCTGTGAAGATCGTGTTATAGTTAAGAAAAAAATAGGGGGGATTACAATGCAGTTATCTACATTGAAAACCTACGCCGATCAGATGATTTCGGCGGCATCGTATCCGGAGAGCGGGTCACCGCTTTTGGCAGACCGTATTGACAATGCGTCTAAGGCGCCCTGGCGAGAAGAAGACGGGCATATCGTATCCAATGCGGCGCATCAACAGAATTTTCTGCGTTTTTTGTGCGGTCTATCGGCGTTGAGTGGGGATTCGAAGTACGAAGAACGCGCGGTTGCGGTGATGAAGTATATGCTGGATCATCCGATAGGCGGCGGACTCCTGCGCTGGGGCGGGCATCATTATCTGGATCTGGTGACGCTCAAGGATCGCGGTGAAAAGGATCTGGTTCATGAACTGAAGAATGATTATCCATATTACGAGCTGATGTTTCGGGCGGATCCGAAGAAGGCGGAACTATACATCAAATCTTTTTGGAATGCCCATGTTTATGATTTTGAGAACTTTGAGATGGGGCGTCACAGTATGGAAAAGCCTTACGGGGTGGAAGGCATCTGGGAACGGCCCTTTGGAGATCCAGAGCCCTTTGCTCCGCGTAAGGGCTTATCCTTTCGGAATACGGGCAATGATCTGATGTATGCGGCAGGAAAACTTCGGGAAGCTACGGGAGACATAGGGGCGTTGACCTGGGCCGGTCACTTGCATGACATGTATATGAAGTGCAGAAATCCAAAGACCAAGCTGGGCCCGTACCAGTTCTCTCAGGCTATGAAACGGATGGAGACGGAGGATGATACGATCACGCTGTCTTTTTATGGGGATAGGGCAAAGAGGCAACTGGGGCCGGAATTTGGAGAGATCGCTCTGGAAGCCAATGTACTTCTCAAGAGCCAGGAGATTTCCATTTACGCGCTCAATCCGCAGATTATCGCGGCGGCTTTTGGACACGATACGCCGAAGGAACGGCGGATGCGGGAGCAGACGGTGGAAGATATGGTGGCTTTCTATCAGTACGGATATGATCATGAGACCCGAGGATTGCGGCCTGTGTTATCGGATGGGACGGATCTGACAGGATATGTACTGCCTCGGCCCGGGTATTATGGCCCTAAAGGACGAGTTTTGGAACAACATTCGCTGGCGGGGGATTATTTCCTGGCTTATGTGGAGATGGCCCTCCTGACGGAGGACGTGAGATTGTGGAAAATTGTACATACCTGGGAACAGGATCTTAAGATTCAAACGCCGGGAACCGATCCGGGGATTCTGTTGGCGCTTACGCTGCTGGCAGAGCGGGACGCAGCCTATCTGCCGCTGGTCGATACCTGGGGAGAATCCATTGGGGATATGGTGACGCGGTCCTGGGAGAAGAATGAAAGCCTTTGGCTGGATGCCATAGAACCATTGGCACTGCTAAAATGGATCGCGCTGCACCAGAGGCAAGAAACAGCTGTGGCAGAACCGATCTATAACCGCAGCAGTTCACAGATGGGCTGGAGTCAGAATCGAACCATTAAGTAAGAAAGAAGGATCGACGGATGGCAAGGAACATGGACATGACACGCGGTCCGATCATGAAGCTGATCGTGCTGTTCGCGCTGCCGATCTGCGCGGGCAATATTCTGCAGCAGCTGTATAATACGGTAGACACACTGGTAATTGGAAATTTCTGCGGGACGCAGTCACTGGCGGCGGTGGGCACAAGCGGGCAGCCCGTAGAACTTCTCCTGTGTATTTTTATGGGGATGGGTACAGGCGTATCGATCCTGGTGGCGCAATTCACGGGAAGTGGAAACCTGGCGATGACGCAGAAGGCAGTTACCACGTCGATTTCTTTTTTGTATATCTGTGGGATTCCCTTGTCTGTTTTGGGAGTGCTGCTGAGTCCGCTGATTCTGGGGCTCATGGCAGTGCCGGAGGATGTTTGGGATTACTGTATGTCGTATCTGAATATCATTTTTCTGGGAACCCTGGGCAACATGGGGTATAACATGAATGCCGGCATCTTGCGGGGGTTGGGGAACAGCAGAGCCTCTTTATTGTTTCTCTTGATTTCCTGCATCGTCAATATGGTGTTGGATCTTCTGTTTGTGGCTGGATTCCATATGGATGTGGCGGGCGCGGCGCTTGCCACATCCATCGCCATGTTCTGTTCCTGGTTTTTCAGTATTTTCTATATTAAGAAAATGTATCCGGAACTGGAGTTTTCCTGGCTTCCCAAGCACCTGGATAAGAACATGATGGGGCAGATTCTGAAAATCGGATTTCCACTAGGGTTAAATAATTCAATTTATTCGATCGGGCATATCTTGCTTCAGACGTTGATTAACACGCAAGGCGCCGTGTTCATTGCCGCCTGCTCGGTAGGCAGTCGGCTGACGGGGATGGCCAATGTGGCGATCAATTCCTTCTCTTCGGCGGCCACCACGTTCGCGGGACAGAATATGGGTGCCCAAGAATACTATAGGCTGCATCAGGGAGCAAAGCGGATCCCGTTTTTCTCAGCCCTGTTTACAGCGGTGGCCGGTCTCTTGCTTACGATCTTCTGTCAGCCGGTGTTGTACCTGTTTACGCAGGAGAAAGATGTACTGGATATGGCGGCGCGATATATCCAGATTGTCATGCCGTTTACTTGGTTTTTTGCCGCCTTCAGCGCCATGCTAAGTTTTGCCAACGGCCTGGGAGAAGTGAAATATCCTACGATGGTGAATATACTGATGCTCTGGGTCGTGCGGATTCCCGTGGCATACCTGATCGGACAGTGGATTGGGGGAACCTATATCATGGCTTGTTATCCGATTAGCTTTTTCTGCGGTATGGTGGGAATGCTGATTTTCTTCCTGACGCCGCGATGGAGAAGAATTCCGAAACAATAGAACACGCACCGTCATCCCTATTTCTACATATGCTAATGTTGTAATCATTCCAGGAGGATGACAATGAAGAAAGTAGCAGCGTTATTGTGCGCGGTCCTGCTTATAGGATTGGCAGGGTGTACACAGACACAGACCGAGGAAGGGCTACAGAGGCTGGTATTGAGCGAAGTGGTGCATTCTGTATTTTACGCGCCTCAGTACGTGGCGATGGAACTGGGGTTCTTTGAGGAAGAAGGGATTGACCTGGAGGTAGACGTGGGAAATGGCGCGGATAAATGTATGACGGCTGTCATTTCCGGCAATGCGGATGTGGCGCTCTGCGGTACGGAGGCAGCGATCTATGTGCACGCAGAAGGCCGGGAGGATGTACCTATCGTATTCGCGCAGCTGACCCAGCGCGCGGGCAATTTCCTGGTGGGGCGCGAGCCGGATCCTGACTTTAAGTGGACGGATCTGGCGGGACAGACCATCATTGGCGGCCGGGAAGGCGGTATGCCGGAACTGGTGTTGGAATACGTCTTGAAAAAGAACGGGTTGGATCCGGAGAAAGATCTGACGATCATCACGAATCTGGATCTGTCGGCGACGGCCGGCGCGTTTGTGGCGGGAACGGGAACCTACACTGCGGAGTTCGAGCCGGGGGCAACAACACTGGAAGAAGGCGGTAATGGATACGTTGTGGCGTCTTTGGGCGTAGATTCCGGGTATGTACCGTATACCGTTTACATGACTACAGAATCGATTCTGGAAGAAAAAGAAGATCTGATGCAGGGATTCACGAATGCGATCTACAAGGGGCAGAAATGGGTGGAAGAACACACGAGCGAGGAAGTGGCAGAAGTGATCCACCCGCAGTTTGAGGAAACATCTGTAGAGACGCTGACGAAGATTATTGAACGGTATCAGAAGCAGGATACTTGGAAAACAGATCCGATCTTCAGCGAAGACTCTCTGCGCCTGATTGAGGATATTCTGAGAGAGGGCGGAGAATACGAGGGAGAGTTGGAATACGAGGCGATTGCCAATACTTCTCTGGCAGAGAAGGCCATGGAGAGCGTCTCCTAATCGGAAGGGGGTTGTCACGCGGTGGCAGCCCCCTTCTTCAGGTGGAAATCTGCAAAAAACAGTTGAACTCCGCCTTATATCGGGTTATAATAAGAATAAATTCCCGGAGAAAGGATGATGAGTATGGCTGACTTTTTCGATAAATTGATGAAAGACGCGAAGAAGACTGCGGCAAAGGTGGCAGATCGCACAGTAGCTACAGCGAATATTGCGAAGAGCAAGACGCTGGAGACGGTGGACTTGGTGAAGCTGGAGATTGAAATCAAGAAAGTACAGGGGGATCTGGATCAGGAGTATCAGGTGCTGGGTCAGATCATCTATCAGATTGAAAAGGGTGTTCTGAATCGGGACGATCAGATTGTACAGGCTTCCTGCAACCGGATTGACCGCTGCAAAAAACGGCTGGAAGATTTGGAAGGCAAAAAGAAAGGCAAAAAGGCTTTGGAGGAAGAAGAGCATGCGCATAACACTCCGCATCCGCAGCCCCAGGAGACTCCGTTTACAGGATATGAGAAGGACGAGGAAGGGTACCCGATGATGAAGTTCTGTCCGCATTGCAAGGCTGGTAACCCGCCGGATGCCAAGATCTGCGTCTATTGTCATAAGGAACTGTAATGGCGTATTATGTATGTACGCATCCAAACCATCATGGTTCCATGGAGATTTTCTCAGAAGAAGACTATAAAGAGGCATGCCGCATCGACGATGGATACCATGTGCTTCTCAGAGCGGCGAGCCGGCAGGCGGCGCTGGAATTTGTGCAAGAAGTGATCCTGCAGGCACTCGCGATGGATCCCAAACTGCAAGATTTAAAGAAAGATATACAGGAGTTGTATTTATGAAAAAATATCCAGCATGGTCATATGCAGTGTCCATAGCGGCGATGTTTCTTCTCCTTCTGGTGATGCTTCTGACAGCCTTTCAGTGTACCGTATTCGATCGGAGTTTCATTGACAGCGAGATGCGGAAGTTTGGAGTGGCAGAGAGAATCGGTATGGATCAGGAGCGTCTGATGGAGCTGTACGATGAAGTGCTCAAGTATCTGGAGGACGAACGGGACGATCTGGACATCACGGTGGTCAGGAACGGAGAGACGATGAAGGCTTTCCATGAGAGAGAGATTCTTCATATGGTGGATGTGGAGGCGCTGTTTCGCGGTGGATTTTGGCTGCGAAACGCGGGGGCTATCCTGTGTATGTTGCTTATCGCGCTGTGTGTGGCGAAAAAACAGGGCGGTGTAATTTTTCGCGCATTTCTGATCGCCTCCGGTGTTTTTGTGGCGCTGGTGGCCGCCGTGGGACTGGCGATTCTGATTGATTTCGATACGACGTTTACGCTGTTTCACCAGATCTTTTTCACCAACGATCTATGGCAGCTGGACTACCGGACGGATCTATTGATGAATATCGTGCCGGAATCCTTCTCGTACGATGTAGCGATCCGAACCATTCTGTACTTCGGCATCACCTGGATTGTGTTTTTGATGATAAGCCTCTTGACAAATCAGCTTTGCAAGAAGAGGGGACATTAAATAGAAAGGAAGAATGCCATGGAGGCAGTGCTTGGCGTGCTGGGGTCGATTCTGCTCTTTATCGGAACGGTACTTTTGTGGATCCTGGGCATTCTACTGGGGATCTTCCTGCTGATTTTGCTGATTCTGGCGATCCCCATTCGAGTGCAGGCGCAGGGGCAATTGAGCCCGGATGTCCGGGAGGGCGAGGGGGAGATCACCTATTTCTTCCGTCTTCTCAGAGTGAGTGCCTATTTCAAAGATAACGCGTTAGCCTGGCGGCTGACATTGGCGGGTAAGCGCCTGGCGGGATCGGAAGCGCCCATGGAAGAAGCGGTACGTTCTCACGAAGAAAAGCCGGACGACGGGGTCTTTACGGAAGAAGAAGTGGTGAGCCGTATGGAAACCGAAAAGAGCCAGGCAGAGGAGAAAGTGAAGCAGACGGTGGAAGAGATCCTTCCGCAGCCGGAACCGGAGAAACCGCAGGAAGAAGCACCAGAAACAGAGGAAATACCGGAGTGGGTCAAAAAAGGCCTGCGTCCGATCCGGCCGATGGGTCCCAATTTTTGGGAGCGGCTGGGAGCCAAACTGGCACAGG
>CALBGL010000047.1 GCA_937892735.1 uncultured Clostridia bacterium
GAGGCAAGTCTGCGCTATGTCACTATGCCGGATGCATCTTGGATCGAACGGATCCGGAGGTTTTTGATGAGAAAATACGGCTATCAGGATGTGACATTTCAGTTTACTATGGATCCCAGCCTGATTGGTGGTTTTATCCTCAGGGTGGGGGATGTGGAATATGATTACAGTCTGCGCAGAAAGCTTCTAAGGCTGCGTCAGTCTGTGGTAAGATAGGAGTTTTTGATATGAGCACAATTAGTTCTCAAGATATTATCTCCATTATCAAGAGTGAGATTGAGGATTATGATAGCCAGGTCGCCGAGGAACAGGAGGTCGGTACGGTCATCTGGGTTGGTGACGGTATTGCCATCGTCTATGGGATCGATCATGCGATGTATGGAGAAATCGTTATTTTTGAGAATGGCAGTAAGGGTATGGTGCAGGATATTCGTAGGAACGAGATCGGTTGCATTCTCTTCGGGAAGGATACAGAGATCGGCGAGGGAACCAAAGCGCGCAGGACCAAGCGAATGGCAGGGGTTCCGGTGGGATATCAGTTCTTGGGACGCGTGGTGAATGCCTTAGGAGAGCCTATTGATGGCTTGGGCGCGGTACAGGAGGAAGGATATCGGCCGGTAGAAGAACCGGCGCCGGGGATTGTGGATCGGAAGTCCGTGGATAAACCGATGGAGACGGGAATTCTTTCCATTGATGCCATGTTTCCCATTGGAAGAGGACAACGGGAACTGGTCATTGGCGATCGGCAGACCGGTAAGACCAGTATTGCGATGGAAACCATTCTGAACCAGAAGGGGAAGGATGTGATCTGTATTTATGTGGCCATTGGACAGAAGGCATCGACGGTGACCAAGCTGGTGAATACATTGAAAAAAAATGGCGCCATGGACTATACCATCGTCATGTCTTCAACGGCCAGCGATGCGGCGCCATTGCAGTACATCGCGCCATACGCGGGTACCGCAATGGCGGAGTTCTTTATGCATGAGGGGAAGGACGTGCTGATCGTTTATGATGATCTTTCAAAGCATGCGGTAGCGTATCGAGCGCTTTCCTTGCTGTTAGAGCGTTCCCCGGGACGAGAAGCCTATCCTGGCGATGTTTTCTATTTGCATTCTCGGTTGTTGGAGCGTTCCAGCCGGCTTTCGGATGAGCTGGGCGGCGGTTCCATTACAGCGCTGCCGATCATTGAAACCCAGGCTGGGGATGTATCTGCCTATATTCCTACGAATGTGATTTCGATCACGGATGGACAGATCTTCCTGGAATCGGATCTTTTCTTTGCGGGAATGCGTCCGGCCGTTAATGTGGGTCTGTCAGTATCTCGTGTGGGCGGCGCCGCGCAGACGAAAGCTATGAAAAAGGCCAGCGGAAGCATTCGTCTGGATCTGGCACAATACCGGGAGATGGAAGTTTTCACACAGTTTAGTTCCGATCTGGATGATAATACCAAAGAGCAGCTGGCCTATGGCAAGCGGTTGATGGAACTCTTGAAGCAGCCTCTGGGACGGCCGCTTTCCATGCATGAACAGGTCATCACCCTGTGTACAGCAACGCATCGCCTGATGGTTTCTATTGATGCAGAGCGCATCAAAGAGTTTCAGATGAAGATGCTGGCCTGGTTTGACGCAGAGCATCCAGAGATCGGACAGGAATTGGAAGAGAAGAAGGTGCTTTCCGACGAGCTGATCGAGAAGATCGTAGAATATGGAAAGCAATTTAAGGAGCAGTTCTAAGACAGAAGGAGGAGACGATGGCGAATGCAAGAGAGATCCTGAGCCGCATGAACAGCGTCAGGGATACAAGAAAAATTACCAATGCCATGTATCTGATCTCTTCTAACAAATTGCGGAAAAGTAAGCAGATGTTGGAGGATACAGAGCCCTACTTCTATACGATGCAGGCAGTGATCCAGCGGATCCTCAGACATATTCCGGATATTCAGCATCCGTATTTTGCGGACAGCCGTAAAGTAGAAGAGAAGGATCGATCCCGTGCGCTGGTCGTCATCACAGGAGATAAAGGATTAGCAGGCGCTTATAATCATAATGTGTTGAAGGCGGCGCAGGATTGGATGGAGCAGGGAACGAATCATCATTTATATGTGGTGGGAGAGTTGGGGCGTCAGTATTTTGCGGCGAAGAAAATTCCGGTAGAAGAACAGTTTCATTATACAGTGCAGAATCCGACCATGCATCGGGCACGGAGGATCTCTTCCGTGTTGATGGAAGACTATGAATCGGGGAAAATCGACGAAGTATGGATTCTTTTTACGCAGATGCTCAATAGCATGACGGAAGAGGTGCAGCTCAAGCAGCTGCTGCCCTTACGGCGTGAGAGTTTTCAGAATATCGCGATTCCGGTGTCAATGATTCAAGAGGAGATTCAGATGGTGCCGACGCCGGAGGCGGTCATGGATCATATCGTGCCGAATTATGTGTCAGGATTCATCTATGGAGCATTGGTGGAGTCCTTTTGCAGTGAGCAGAATGCTCGTGTGATGGCCATGAAATCAGCTAGCGACAATGCCAGCGCGCTGTTAGAGGAGTTGTCCGTGCAGTATAATCGGGTGCGTCAGGCGGCCATTACCCAGGAGATTACCGAGGTAGTGGGTGGTGCGAAGTCGCAGAAGAAAGAAAAAATAGGATGAAGGAGGCAGCTATGAATAAGGGAAAGATCGTACAGGTCATGGGGCCTGTGGTGGATGTGCAGTTTTCGCAGCAGCCTCTTCCCCATATTAAGGATGCGCTGACTGTGGAAAATGGCAGCAAACGCCTCGTGATGGAAGTCGCGCAGCATATTGGCGGCGGCGTAGTACGCTGTATTATGCTTTCAGCCAGTGAGGGACTATGCAGAGATATGGAAGTGACGCCGACCGGAGCGGGTATCTCGGTGCCGGTGGGCGAGAAAACGTTGGGCCGTTTGTTCAATGTGTTGGGCGAAACCATTGATGGTGGGGAAGAACCGGAAACAAAAGAAAAGTGGATTATTCACCGAGATCCGCCGGCCTTTGAGGATCAGAGTCCCGTAGTGGAGATGCTGGAGACGGGGATTAAGGTTATAGATCTGTTAGCGCCTTATGCTAAAGGCGGAAAAATTGGTCTGTTTGGCGGCGCCGGTGTGGGGAAGACGGTGCTGATTCAGGAGTTGATCACCAATATCGCTACAGAGCACGGCGGGTATTCCATCTTTACAGGTGTAGGAGAACGTTCCCGTGAGGGAAATGATCTGTGGACGGAGATGAAGGCATCGGGCGTGCTGAATAAGACGGCGCTCGTGTTCGGTCAGATGAATGAACCGCCAGGAGCGCGTATGCGTGTGGCAGAGACAGGCCTCACGATGGCGGAGTATTTTCGAGATGTAGAGCATCAGAACGTCCTGCTTTTCATCGACAATATTTTCCGATTCGTCCAGGCGGGATCCGAGGTATCCGCGTTGCTGGGACGTATGCCTTCAGCCGTGGGCTATCAGCCCACGCTGGCAACGGATATTGGAGAGCTGCAGGAACGAATTGCTTCGACGAAGAATGGGTCGGTCACCTCTGTACAGGCGGTTTATGTGCCTGCGGATGACTTGACGGATCCGGCTCCGGCCACTACGTTTGCGCATCTGGATGCGACTACGGTGTTGTCCCGTAAGATTGTAGAGCAGGGAATCTATCCTGCGGTGGATCCACTGGAGTCCACATCCAGAATCTTGGAGGAAGATGTGGTGGGTAAGGAACATTATGAGGTAGCCAGCCGCGTGCAGCAGATCTTGCAGAGTTACAAAGATTTGCAGGATATTATCGCGATTCTAGGCATGGAAGAATTGTCGGAGGAGGACAAGCTTACGGTCAATCGTGCCCGTAAGATTCAAAGATTTTTGTCCCAGCCTTTCCATGTGGCAGAGAACTTCACAGGGGTTCCTGGCAAATATGTGCCGGTGAAGGAGACTGTGCGAGGGTTCAAGGCGATTCTGGATGGCGAGATGGATGCGTATCCGGAGGCCGCTTTCTTCAATGTTGGAACGATTGATGAGGTTGTAGAAAAGGCAAAGACCATGACGAGGGCCTAAGAGAAAGGAGCAGTAGAATGTCCAGCTTTAGTTTACGCATTATTGCCAGTGACCATATTTTTTATGACGGAAGCTGTGAGATTCTGACAGTGCCGGCTCATGACGGCCCGGTTTCGATTCTGGCGCATCATGAAGCCGTGATAATGGCCACGCAGGAGGGAGAAGTATGGTTCCGCGCAGCAGGTAACACGGAGTGGCAGGAAGCGATTGTGGGAATCGGAATTGTTCAAGTGGTCAATAATCGAGCGTTGGTGATTGTGGATTCCGCGGAACGACCGGAGGAGATAGACGTTCGTCGTGCGCAGGAGGCCCTGGAGAGGGCGGAAGAGCAAATGCGTCAGAAGCAGAGTATTCAGGAGTTCAAGATGTCTCAGGCGTCTATGGCCAGAGCGCTGTCCCGTTTGAAAGGGAGTCGCCATTATCAAGGATTATAAAATAAGAGCCGGGTCAATCCGGCTCTTATTTCGTATGTTTCTGAATGGGATTTTCTCGTTACTCTGCATGCGATGTAACAATTTCGATGAGAGAGTAATGAGAAAATCCCCCGATTTCTCATTACTCTGCATGCGATGGAGACAAACTCGGAACATGGAAAAGGTTATTACACCACGTCTACGGAGAACGTCTGCTTCAGAAATCGACAGAAGTCCATGACCAGCGGTTTTTGGAGACCATCGTGAGAACAGTGCAGAAGAATACGCCGAGAACAGTGTGGTTCTGAGATGGAAAGAAAACGTACGGGCAAATCCGCTGGGGCATCCCAGGATTTAGAAGGCCAGAAACCAACGCCCAGACCCGAGGCCAGAAGGCGATGAATGGATTCAAAACCGTCGCTTTCCATCAGAATATGGGGAGTCACACCAGCCTGCGCCAGATAATAATCACAGATCTTACGCATCGGACGGGAACCGGAAAAGCTGATATATCCCGCTTCTTTCGTATCTTTCAGACAAATCGAAGAAAGTTCTGCGTAGGAGGAATGGATCGGGACCGCAAGAACCAGATCTTCCTCGAAAAGGACGATCGAATCTGTGGTAGGCAGGGATTCATCACCACGAATGGCAGTCACACAGATATCTTCTTCGGTAGAAGAATCCCATTGATGAATATGAAAACACACTTCCGGATGCAGCGCGCGATAGGCAATGACTTGTCGTGTCATGAGAGCGGTAGCTGCCAGAAGTCGCAAGTGAATGGTGTGAGCTGCTCGTTCTGCTCCTTCTCGGAGTTCCTCAGGGATACGGTCCAGGCTCTCGATAATAGGCAGCAGTCTTTGTTGCAGTAGAAGTCCGGTTTCGTTCAGTTCGATACCTCGGCTGCGGCGGATAAACAGGGGAACACCCAGTTCCGTTTCCAGACGATGGATAGCTTGGGAGAGGGCAGGCTGTGCGATTTGCAGGTGTTCCGCTGCCTTTGTCATATGCTGATACTTTGCGGCAGCCAAAAAATATCGTAATTGTAATAATTCCATATACAATTCACCTCGTGTTGGCAAAGGGTCAGAAATCTTGTTCACAATATAACACAGGAAGTTATCATTTGTCAATCTCGGATCGATTTACAGAAAAACAAGAATAAATTCATTGGAAATTCATGTATCGTTTTGACAATGTGTATAAATTGTGTTATGATAAACAACAAAGGTTCTTCGGACCTTATTATAAAGAAAGAGAGTGACATAGTATGGCAGCCAAACTGCAAATTGAGTTTCAAGTAACCAAGTCCGGTCATCCGCTGGAAATCAGCGACCATTTGTCAAGTTTGCTCAAGAGTAAGAGCGATCAGATTCCTCCGGCGTATATGTGCAATAAGGAAAAGCTAGTGTTTATTATCTATGAGAAAGTAGATAAAGTTCTGAAAGAATATATTGAGAGCTTGAATCAAGAAAAGACCGCCAATGTTGCCTATATTTCCATGTACGGAGAAGGAATGGATGAGCTTTCTTCCATCTCTAAAGGCTTGGGAGTCAACGTGGTAGGCACTTATAATGTAGGCATCAAGAAGGGCCTGTTTGGGAAGGGAAAGCTGACCCAAGAGGAGATCGAGGGTGCGGTAGAGTTTGCTAAAAAGGAAGCAAATCAGCTGTTCGAGAGTTTGCATCTGTAAGAATGCGATATGAGGTTTCGTGCCATAGAGGAAGTGTTAGCGGTTCATGGTGCGGAACCTTTTTTATGTGAAGGGGAAAATATGAAAAAGAAAGGGATGCGAATAGCCCTGGGGATTTTTGCGGGCATCGTGCTTTTTATGATACTGCCGCCCTTGGGGACTCTCAGAAGCATGGCTGTCATGTCGGTGTATTCGGCCTATTGTCAACAGGACAGTATTGAGAAACATATGGGGATGCGGCTTAGGATTCCGGGCGGCATGGAGACTGGGGAACGGGATTGGTATCCGATGACGCTTTTTTATGATGCCAGTGAGGAATTTTCTTCGTATATAGGGAAGGAGGTGCGCCTTAATATTTATTATAATTTCCCGGCTTTTGATATATGGAAAGGAAGTTCCTGGATATATGACCCGGATTCTCCTTATTATACTAGTTTCTACGGGGCGTATCTGGTAGAAGGCGGCGCGGGTTTTGGCTTTGATGAGGCGGGAGATATAGATACGGAAGAGGCGGCGCAGGTCATTTGGCTTGATCTGTTTCGGCTGGTATTGGATGATTTTGGACTTTCGGAGCAGCATGCTGTGTTTGCATGGGAAGAAGAGAACCGGAAAGAAGTTTCCTATTATGCGAATGTGGAGGGCTGGCAGCAGATAGATGGAAGGCTGGAAGTAAATGGGGCGGGCCATCATCCAAGGGATTTTTGTCTGTCCTATCTTCAGTATGGAAAGCCGGCGGAGGGGCCAGTAGAGGCGTTTGCTCCGGTACAGATGCATGGAAGAATACTAGGGCGATATTTCGCAGAAGAGGATGTAAGCATGTTTTTCTATATTTTATCGGGAGATCCTACGGTGCTGGAAGACTGTGACAGACGCATTCTGTCTCACAGTCAGGTGATTTGTGTGAATTAAACATTGATTTTTGCGCGTGGATAGGGTATGATACCATTGGTAAACCAAAAGGAAGGGGAACAGGCATGAAGGAATTTTACAGTGTGGTACTGTTATTTGGAGGCGTGTCTTCGGAGCACGATATCTCCTGTATGTCGGCGCAGACTTTTATGAATGCCATGGAGGCAGATGGAGGATATACGGTGTATCCGGTCTATATTGACCGAGAAGGCGCGTGGTATTTATATGAAGGGGATAGGAGGGCACTGCGGCAGGCGCCTTTGGAAGAATACAGAACGCCTGTTGCGGTATTGCCTGGACTGGGAAAGGACTGTTTTCTGCTCTTGGGAGATGAGGGGCCGCAAAGTCTGACGGTGGATGTGGTGATCCCTGTGCTTCATGGACTTAATGGAGAGGATGGGACGGTACAGGGCCTTTTGGAAATGGCGCGTATTCCCTATGTGGGGTGCGGGGTGTTGGCATCCGCATTAGCGATGGATAAGGTATATACCAAGAAGATCGTGGCGGAGCTGGGAATTCGACAGGCTGCTTTTGTTGATCTCAGACGCGGTGAGATTCTGGACGCTTTGGATGCGGCGGTACAGAAGGTAGAGGCTGCTTTCGCATATCCAGTATTTGTGAAGCCTTCCAGAGCGGGTTCTTCTGTAGGCGTGACAAAGGCAGCCAACCGAGAAGAGCTGATAGGTGGACTCCAGAAGGCGGCCAAGGAAGACCGACGCGTTCTGGTGGAGGAGTTTATACAGGGACGCGAGGTGGAATGTGCGGTGCTGGGCGGAGAGAATCCCAAGGTGGCCAATGTGGGCGAGATTTTGGCGGCCGCGGAATTTTATGATTTTGATGCCAAGTATGTGAACGTGGAGTCTAAGACAGTGGTGCCCGCGGACATCTGCGATTCGACACGTCAGGAGATCCGCCGGGACGCCTGCGCGATCTTTCAGGCGATCGACGGCAGTGGATTGGCCCGCGTGGACTTCTTTATAGAACAGAAGTCGGGGGAAGTCATATTTAATGAGATTAATACGTTCCCGGGTTTCACCCATATCAGCATGTATCCTGTATTGTGGGAGACCGAGGGCATGTCTGTGAAGGAACAGGTTCGAGAATTGATTCAAATTGCGATAGAGAGGAAACCAGCATATGGAGCGTAATATTTATATTTCCATCCGGGGCGTTCATTCTATGGGACTGAATCCAGAGAGGGAGGATGTCGAGGTGGTTACGCCGGGTAAGTATTATGAGCGCAACGGAAAACAGTATCTTACGTATGAGGATATGCGGGAAGACGGGAAAAGGGCCCGGGCCACGGTGAAGGTGGACGGTCGTTGTGTTCTTATCACGCAGCCGACTCCCTATGGGGCGAACCTGTGTTTTGAAGAAGGAAAGCGCACGAATCTGATTTACAATACACCGTTTGGCATCATTGAGATGGGCGTTACAACGAATTCTCTGGTGATGGATCTGAATGAGCATAGTTGGAAGATTCATGTGAATTATACGCTGGATCTGGATGGACAGGACGCGGGCAGACATGATGTACATATCCTGGCGCAGGACCGAAAGGGAGAATCTCATATTCGGCTGGTTCAATAATAGGTCTTGACTTTAGCGGCAAAATTCGATAGACTATTATAAGGCTGCTGGCGCAGCGGTAACTTGCAAAGGAGGCATAGACGCGGATGGATGCGTTAGGAATTACATTTACCGTGATTCTGGTTGTGGCGGCGATCTTGGTGGGACTGTATTTCTTGGGGAGAAAGCTGCAGAAGAAATCCGATGAATCCCAGAAATTCATTGATCAGAATCGACAGATGGTATCCGCATTTGTAATTGATAAGAAGAAAATGAAACTGTCAGAGGCGAACTTTCCGAAAGGGTCATTTGATAAGGTGCCCTTTTATCTGAAGTATCGGAAACTGCCGATGGCGAAGGTGAAGGTGGGGCCGCAGATCGTTACGATGCTGTGCGATGGAAATGTGTTTAAGACCTTGCCTACCAAGCGGAATCTGAAGTTGGAGATCTCGGGTGCCTATATTCTGGGATATTCTACGGCGAAGAAGGGCGAGAAGAAATATGAACCGCCGAAAAAGCTGACCTGGCGGGAGAAGCTCATGGCCAAGGCACAGAGCCTCAAAAGTCAGAGTAAAGATCAGAGTAAGAAAGCAGGATCTTCTAAGAAGAAATGAGAAACTGTAAAAAAGCGGGATTCCCCGCTTTTTCTTGTTTCATTTCGTCTAAAGAAGTTGTTTTCAGGCGGGATCTATGCTATACTTACAGTGTGCAATTGAAACTACACAAGAAGGACGGGAGCGTATGTCAATGGTAAAGCGTGTT
The DNA here is from genome assembly GCA_937892735.1 of uncultured Clostridia bacterium. Lineage (GTDB taxonomy): Bacteria > Bacillota > Clostridia > Lachnospirales > Bianqueaceae > Faecimorpha. Next base: position 9,403 of record CALBGL010000047.1, read on the forward strand.
TATGTTGAGAAGAAGCCCGGATTCCGCGTGGAGGCGGAAGGGCTTTTAGAAGAGCTGCGGGACAATCTGAACCTGGAGAGTCTAACGTCTGTTCGGATTCTGCATCGTTACGACTTGGAGAATCTGTCCGAGAGTACCTATCAGCGTGCGGTTCGACGCATTCTTTCGGAGGCGCCGGTGGATGATGTATACGAAGAAGAGGTGACTCTGGATCCGGCGGATTTTGTTTTTGCGGTGGAGTATTTGCCGGGACAGTATGATCAGCGGGCAGATTCCGCCGTGCAGTGTATTCAGATTCTGGAGGCAGAGGCGAAGCCGAAAGTAAACTATGCCAAGGTGTACGTACTGGCGGGAAGCCTGAGCGAGGATGAAAAGCAGGCGGTCAAGGAATACTGCATCAATACGGTGGATTCCAGAGAAGCGGATCTGGCCAAGCCGGATACTCTCGATATGCATTACGGCGTCCCTGCGGATGTGGCCATTGTGGAGGGCTTTTGTCAGAAGTCGGAAGAAGAGATTGAGAAGATGCGCCAGGAATTGGGATTGGCCATGAGTCAGGCGGATCTTTTACATACGCAGAAGTATTTCAGAGATACAGAGCACCGGGATCCCAGCATCACGGAGATTCGGGTGTTGGATACATATTGGTCCGATCATTGCCGGCATACGACCTTTGGGACTGTGCTTACGAGCGTCCGGTTTGAGGATGGGACGCTGCTTGCTCCGGTGAGGGCTTCTTATGAGGATTATCTGGAAACCAGGAAGCTCCTGGGAAGAGAGGATAAGCCGCAGTGTCTGATGGATGTGGCGCTGGCAGCCATGCGCAGGCTGAAGGCGGAGGGACGTTTTACGGACCTAGAGGAGAGCAATGAGATCAATGCCTGCAGCATCGTATTGCCGGTGGATGTGGATGGTCAGGAGGAAGAATGGCTCCTGATGTTCAAGAATGAGACGCATAATCATCCGACGGAAATTGAGCCCTTCGGTGGTGCTGCTACCTGTCTTGGCGGCGCGATCCGCGATCCGCTGTCCGGTCGTTCTTATGTATACCAGGCCATGCGAATCACGGGCGGCGCGGATCCTACGGTATCGGTGAAGGATACGCTGCCGGGCAAGCTGCCGCAGAAGAAGCTGGCGAAGCAGGCTGCAAAGGGATACAGTTCCTATGGAAACCAGATCGGATTGGCTACGGGGTATGTGCATGAGATCTATCATCCGGGCTTCATGGCAAAGCATATGGAGTTGGGGGCGGTGATCGCGGCAGCTCCCAGGGCAAACGTAGTGCGCGGCACGGCAGAACCTTCCGACGTGGTGATTCTTCTGGGCGGTGATACAGGACGGGATGGCTGCGGCGGCGCGACTGGATCGTCCAAGGCGCATACTGAGGAGTCGATTCATACCTGCGGTGCAGAGGTACAGAAGGGAAATCCGCCTACGGAACGTAAGATCCAGCGGTTATTCCGAAACCCGAAGGTAAGTCGTCTGATTAAAGTATGTAATGACTTTGGAGCTGGTGGTGTCTGTGTGGCGATCGGCGAGTTAGCGGATGGTCTGGACATTCAGCTGGATCTGGTGCCAAAGAAATACGCGGGCTTAGATGGCACAGAACTTGCGATCTCGGAGTCGCAGGAGCGTATGGCCGTAGTCGTAAAACAGGAAGACGCGGCAGCGTTCTTAGCCTATGCCGCAGAGGAAAATCTGAACGCGGTGCAGGTAGCTGTGGTGACGGAATCGCCCAGACTGGTCATGCACTGGAGAGATCAGGTGATCGTGGATCTGTCTCGCTCGTTTATCGCGACGAATGGCGCTCCCAGCTATGCACAGGCGCTTGTGACCTGCCCGGTAGAGGCGGAGCCTTCTTTGCCGGAACGCGCGAGTAAGAAGAATTTCAAAGAGAAGGTGCGGACGATCATGGGCGATCTGTCCGTATGCAGTCAAAAGGGCCTGGTGGAGATGTTTGATTCCAGTATCGGCGCTTCTACGGTACTGATGCCCTATGGCGGCAAGTATCAGATGACGCCGATTCAGACCATGGTGGCCAAACTGCCGGTAGCTGGAGAAACCACCACTGTATCCATGATGGCTTGCGGGTATGATCCCTACGTTTCTAGCTGGAGCCCCTATCATGGCGCGATGTACGCGGTAGTCGAGTCCGTAGCGAGGATCGTAGCCGCGGGCGGAGACTATCATAAGATCCACTTCACCTTCCAGGAATATTTTGAAAGAATGGGTTCTCAGGAAAGCTGGGGCAAGCCGCTTGCGGCGTTATTAGGCGCACACCAGGCGCAGCGGGAGCTGGGGCTGGCTTCGATCGGAGGAAAGGATTCCATGTCGGGGTCCTTCGGCAAGATGCATGTGCCGCCCACGCTGATCTCTCTGGCGGTCGCGGCCGCGCATACGCAGGACGTATTGACGCCGCAGATGAAGTCGGCAGGGAATCAGGCGGTCTATGTGGAGCCTGTTCTGACAGCGGAAAAAGTCTATGATTTTCAGGCGCTTATGCGTCTGTATGACCATGTGACAGAGGGCATCCGTAAGGGGGAAGTGCTGTCTGCGTACGCGATAGATGGCGGCGGCTTGATCGAAGCGGTTGTCAAGATGTGTTTGGGAAACCGACTGGGCTTCCGCTTCCAGGATGTGCCGGAGGTGCATCAGGTGCTGCAGCAGGCGCCGGTATACGGCGGCCTGGTTCTGGAACTGGCGAAAGGAACGGATCCGGCTTCCTACGGCATGTCTCTGGGTACGGTAACAGAAGAAGCGGAGTTTGGCCTGGGTGAGGAGACAATTTCCATGGATGAGGTGCTTGCGGTATACGAAGGCCGTCTGGAAAAGGTATATAAGACACAGGTGCCCGATCAGACGCCGGTCGGCGATACGCCGTTCTGTAAAGGAGAGCATTCGGTGCACATCAAAAAAGAGGGCGGAAAGCGTCCGCGTGTCTTCATCCCAGTATTTCCGGGAACCAACTGCGAGTACGATACGGCGAGAGCTTTCCGGATGGCGGGCGCAGAACCGGATGTGTTCGTGTTGAGGAACCGGAATGCACAGGATATTCGGGAATCGATTGACGAGATGGCAAGACGGATCCAGCAGGCGCAGATCCTGATGTTCAGCGGCGGATTTTCCGCGGGAGATGAGCCGGAGGGTTCCGGTAAGTTCATTGCGGCGGTATTTTCGAATGAGAAGCTCAAGGAAGCCACGATGCGCCTTCTGTCGCAGCAGGACGGTCTGGTTCTGGGAATCTGCAATGGATTCCAGGCGCTGATCAAACTGGGGCTGGTGCCTTACGGCGAGATCCGGGAGCTCTCTGAGAAGGATCCGACGCTGACCTATAATACGATTGGCCGCCATGCTTCCTGCATGGTCAGGACGAGAGTGGTATCCAACCGTTCTCCATGGCTGATGGGCGCAGAGCCGGGCGATATTCATACAATCGCCATTTCTCACGGAGAAGGACGCTTTATGGCGGATGAGGCGATGCTCGCGCGTCTGGCGGCGAATGGCCAGATCGCGACGCAGTATGTCGATATGGAAGGACGTCCCACCATGGATATTCGGTATAATCCGAATGGTTCTTTGTGGGCGATAGAAGGTATCACATCTCCGGACGGAAGAGTGTTGGGCAAGATGGGGCATTCGGAACGTATCGGGGATCAGGTGGCGAAGAACATCGAAGGAAATAAGAATCAGAAAATCTTCGCTTCGGGCGTGGCATATTTTGGATAATCATGGACCAGAGCACAGGGAAAGATGCACGTCCCCTGTGTGTCGGTTCTGTCGAATTGTCAGAAGAATTTAAGAAAAAAAACATTGAATTATGCAGGCGTTTGCTGTATAATCGAAGAATAAGCAGAATATTCAATAAGGATGGTGTGGTATGGACAGTGGATTAAAGATTTCTGCGGTGGCCATCTCTGCGAAGGGCAAGGGGATGAATCTGGACAATGTCTATGTGAATGGACGTTATCTGGCACCGGGCAGCGACGAGCCTCAGGTATGCATCCGAAAGACTTCCAATGTGGATTTTCAGATGTATGGCGTCTGCGATGGCGAGAATGCAGAGGATGTCGCGTTAAAGACCTCTCCTTCCGCGATGGTAATGCAGCGCATGCAGCAGCTGCAGTCCGTACTGAGTATGGATGGAGCTATATCGCGAGATAAAATATGGAATTTCTTATGTGAGACAAACGGAAAGATCCGAGAATACCAGGAGGCAGTAGGATCCGAAGGGGTAAACAGCACTTTTGCGGGACTGTTTCTGCATAAGAACAGGGGGCTGGCGGTTCATCTGGGAGACAGCCGGATCTATGTGATTCGGGGCGGCCGTATGTTACAGATTACGGAGGATCATCTGGAGGCCACGGATCTGTATAAGTTTGGGATCATCACGCAGGAGCAGGCGGAGGTACATAAGCTGGAGAGCCGTCCTACCGCCACGCTGGGCATGTTTGATATTTATGATGTGGAGTCGGAAGTATTTTCCAAATATTTCGTCTTCTATCCCGGAGATCTGTTCATCCTGTGTACGGATGGAATCACGGATTCCATTACGAATCAGGAGATTGAGCGGATCGTCAGAGGCGCGAAGGATTCTCCGAAGGAGACGATTGCGCAGCAGCTGATGCAGTTGGCGAAAGAGAAGAACCAGGATGATAAGTCCATCATTGTACTGCAGGTGGAAGAAGTTATGGGTGAGGGTATTGCTCCGGCGGCTGCTTCTGCGCGGGAGTCTGCGCAGGTCGTTTTGGGATCGGATGCGGAAGAAGAATCCGAGGAGGCGCCGATGCAGAAGAAGAGTTCCGGATTGGGAGCCTCTCTGGCAGCGTTTGCGGCGAAGGTAGGAGGCAGTTCTCCCCAGGAAGCACCGCAGGAGCCGATCGATGAGGAGCCGGAGGAGAAAGAGACGGAGAGACCGGTTCCATCCAGACAGGAGACAGTTCCACAGGAAGAGCCTCCTTCTTATGAGGAGGAAGAGCATGACGAAGAAGAGGAAGAAGGAGATGAGGAGATCACCATTTTGGATAAGATCTTCGGCAATCCAAAACTAATCTTCATCATTCTGGCCTCTATCGTAGTGATCATTTTGCTGATTGTGCTTCTGACATCTTTAGGAGGACGCGGAGGCGAGAACAGCAGCACGAATCATAACAGCGTAGTTTCTATGCAGGAAAGTCTGCCGGAAGATTCATTGACGGGTATGAATTCTGGTGCGGAAGTATCCCGTCCTGAGACCTCCGTCGCAGACAGCAGCAGGGAGGAGAGTTCTCGTGCAGAAGAGAGTTCGGCAGCAGAAAGTTCTGTGTCGGAGGAATCTTCCGTGTTGGAAGAATCTTCTGTGCCGGAGGAGTCCTCTGTATCGGAAGATTCTTCCACGCCGGAAGAGAGCTCGCAGCCAGAGGAGAGTCAGAGTACAGCCGGTGTGGCAACGCATACTGTTGGGGCCGGGGATACCTACTATGATCTGCTCCTCAGATATTATGATGAGTTCAGTGAATCTCTGCTGGACAGCTTCTGTAGTTATAATGGCATCACGCCGGAGACGGTTCTGCAGCCGGGAGATACTCTGCAGATCCCACCTCGCAGTGAGCTGAACTAAGATAGAATAGGGGAAAAAGACCGTCATCCTTTGGGAGGGCGGTCTTTTGTATTGTATTTTATTTCGCTTTCTGTTACAATAAAACAAGAATGACAAAGGAGTTGAGGGGATGAACGAGAAGATTCTGGTGGTGGACGATGAGAAGAGTATCGTGGATATACTGAAATTTAATCTGCAGAAAGAAGGATATCAGGTCTTTACGGGCGCCGACGGACAGGAAGCTCTGGATCTTTATGAGGCCTGTCATCCGGATCTGATCCTGCTGGACGTGATGATGCCCAGGCTCTCGGGGTATGATGTATGCAGGAAAATCCGGGAGAAAAGCATGGTGCCCATCATTATGCTGACGGCACGTACGGAGGAAGTGGATACGGTGCTAGGCTTGGAGCTGGGGGCCGATGATTATGTGACTAAACCCTTCAGCATGCGAGAACTCATGGCGCGGGTGCGAGCCAATTTGCGGCGCAGCACCGCTGCGGTTCCGCAGGAATTGGAGAATGAGGAGCTGTCCTGCGGTGCGCTGTGCTTGGATCCGGAACGGTATGAAGTGACAAAAAATGGACAGGTCGTGGAATTGACGCTGCGGGAACTGGAATTGCTGAAATTTCTTATGTATCAGAGAGGACAGATCTTTTCCCGAGAATACCTTCTGGAGAAAGTTTGGGGATATGAATATTATGCAGACGCCCGTACGGTGGATGTGACAGTGCGCAGGCTGCGAGAAAAAATTGAGGATGTGCCGAGCGCGCCGGAATATCTGCTGACCAAACGAGGCGTGGGCTATTATTTTACAGATAAAGAGCCCGGAAGCCCAAAATGAAAAGGTCTTTCGGAAGTATCAAATGGAAGTTGGTGTTGGTATACGCTGTTCTGGTGGTTTGCGTCATTTTCGTCAGCGGTATCTATATCATCGGGAATATTCAGCGTAACTTATATCAGGCTCGATATCAGGAACTGAAGTATACCGCAGGTAGAATCTCAGATACGCTGGATCTGGCATATACATCCAGTGAACAGGATTTGGCCGAGGTGTTTGCCGATGTGGTGACCAGTCTTCTCACGGAGGGCGGGAATGAGGAAGGGTTGCTGATGTATCTGCTGGATCCTTCCGGGGAGCTCTTATACAGCAGAAGCGGAGAGATTCAGCCTGCGGATCTGGCGTCTCGTACAGTACTCGGCGCAGTAGCGGGTATCGAAAGTGAAGAGCTGTATGTGCACGAGACTATGGAGGGAGGGACCGAGCGGACCGTCGGAGACTATGCGCTGCCAGTTACACGGGGGGATTCTCTATGGTATATCCTGCTCTTACGTCAATCGGTCAGTGATATTGAGGAGACGATGCAGAACAATACGGTCATCATAGTGATGGCGTCGTTGCTTGCCATCGCAGTATCCGCTCTGTTGGCCTATTTTTTGGCGGCCGGGATTGCGAGGCCAATTGAACGTCTAACACACAGGACGCAGGAGATGGCTACTGGGAATCTTGAGATCGCGGATGAGGAATCGGCCAGTACCGGATCTTCCGATGAGATCCAGGAGTTGGAAAGCAATTTTAACCATATGGCGCAGGAACTGAATCGAATCTTATCCGAAATCAGCAGTGAAAAAAACAAGTTGGAGACGATCTTCCATCATATGGCGGATGGGCTGGTAGTCTATGATGTGGATGGCTATGTGGTACAGTGTAACCCGGCGGCGTTGGAACTCATGGGAAAAGGCGTGGAGACGGAACGTTTTGGAGAGGCATTTCCCAATGAGCATTTTGCGACGCTTCTCTACAGCCCGGAGGGGACGATTGCAGAACGAATGTTAGAATTGGACGACCACTATGTGCGGGCGGAGTTTGCTGCGTATGGTAATGAGGACGGCGCTTCAGAGGGACTGATTGTGGTATTACAGGATGTAACGGAACAGCGCCGGGCGGAACAGATGCAGCGAGAGTTTGTGGCCAATGTTTCCCATGAGCTGCGGACCCCGATTACCACGGTCAAGAGTTATGTAGAGACCATTTTAGACGGAAACGTGCGGGAAGAGGAGATGCTGGTCTCGTTTCTCAGCGTCATCAATAAGGAAGCGGATCGGATGACGTCGCTGATTGGAGAATTGCTGGAACTTTCCCGTATAGATAACAGACAGGTGCAGCTTCGCATGGAAGAGGTAGATTTGACAGATCTCTTGAGGGACTGTATCCGGCGCTATCAGATTTTGGCGCAGAAAAAGGAGCAGACGATGGAGATGGCGCCGGATGGACCGACTCTGTTGGTGGAATGTGATCGTTCACGGATTGAACAGGTACTTCGCAATATTTTGATGAATGCGGTAAACTACAGTCCGGAGGGAGCACATATCACGGCATGGAGCAGTCTGGATGAGACGCGCTGGGAAGGGATCCTGCACATCAAGGATACGGGCATGGGGATTCCCTATAAAGAACAGAAGCGGATCTTCGAGCGGTTCTATCGAATCGATAAGGCACGTTCTCGTTCTTCTGGCGGAACGGGCTTGGGGTTGGCCATTGCCAAAGAAATGATGGAGATGCATCATGGAAGGATTGAGCTGGATAGTATCCCGGGAAAGGGAAGTACTTTCCATTTGATTTTTCCCTTGTCGAAAAAGGAGGAGACCGGTGAGGAAGAAGAGAGTGAGCCTGTGGATTCTGATTTGGATTCTCAGTCTTGGGAGCCTACAGGTACGAGGCGATGAGGATGCGTCTTTACAAGCTGCTATCGCGGAACAGATGGGGATGGAGGCGGAGAATGTGATCTGGCGAGGTGCGGAAGAAGAAAAGCTGGGGACATTTGTCTGGTCCGGCTCCTGGATCGAACAAACTGCTTACGCTTTTTTGTCGGAACTGGATCTGACAGGAACAGCCATGCCGGGTACGATCATATACTATGGTATACTTACGAAGGAAAGCAATGGATGGAATATCTGGGAGCGGGGTTCTACAAAGGTGGGCGATTCGGGTCTGGTGCAGGAAAAGATTTCGTTGCCGAAGATTGGCTGGCAGTATATCGCGGTGTTTGTGCAGCAGGGAGGAACAATTTACGGGTGTGTCTATCCGGTAAAACGCATGAGTCGGCAACTGGAAAGCGAACTACGGAATCTGCGCATGAATTTGTATGAGGTGTGCACCGATTCCCATAAGGAGACGTCATGAAAAAGATACGGTGGGGACTGCTTCTGTATGCGCTGATTTTGATCGCGCTTTTGGCGCTGGCCGGCTGGCAGCTCTCTGAGTTTCTGAAGATGTGGACGTATCGAGGAAACAGCGGATATGACTATGGAACGACGGGAAGCGTACAGCAGCTGGATCAATGGGCGGGCATTCTGCGCCCGATGCGGATCTATGCTTCTTCGGGAGAACAAAAGGGACGCAGCAGTCTGGTGCATGATCAGACACAGCATTATGAAGCGCTTTATGAGGCTTCCTGGATTTTCCTGAAAGAGGTACTCTCTTCCTGTGAGGAAGTGCAGGTATTGGATACGATTCAGGAAAAGGAAGCCATCTGCCGCTACGAATATGCGTTGGATCTGGATACGCAGATGATACGAGAGCAGACAGAGTGGACGTATGCGGAGGATTTCTCGTTTCAGGAAGTATGGATGGTTCCCGCGCAAAGCGTGCGGGAAAGCGCCCATGTGTATCTGATCAATCGTGAAAATAATCAGGCGCTTGAGATCATATCGATGCAAGTACAGTGGCAGAGTGAAACCAATACGAGGCTGTTGGAGGAAATTCGTTCTGTCTGTTCCACTTCGGGAGAAAAGTATCTGAACACGTCTTACACATTTCCGAATGTCTTCCGGGAATCTTTTTATATGCGGGATCAGACAGAACCGGAGACAAAGATGTTGTGGAAGGTTCTGGAAGAAGGGGAGTTTGCCCAGGAAAGGTGTCGGGAGATTGCGGGACGTTTTTTTGACGATCCGGAACTGATGCAGGGTGAAAGCTACCAGGAATCCGCCTGGATTTTCACGGATGATCGGTGTAGCGTACGCGTACAGGAAAATGGTCTGATCGACTATGTAAAAACGCCGGTCAATACGCAGCGGAACGAGATATCAATCGCGCAGGCATACGATGTGGCATATACCTTTTTAGAACGCGAGATGGCTTATGACGAGTATCCGTTGGGGACATATTTGTGCGCGGCAGAAAAAACGGAAGAGGGATATCGTTTCTGGTGGAACTATAAAGCGGATGATCTTCCGGTGATTCCGACGGATGGCTTTTGGGAAGAGGTTGGAAGAGAGGCCGCGATCCAGATCGAAGTCCGAGGACAGGAGGTATATCGGTACAGCCGATGGCGAATTCAGCAGGATCGGAATCTATATCGCCCGCAGGTGATTGCGGAAAGCGCGATAGATGCCTTGAACCGATTCAGTGAGTATGTGAATGAAGGATGGGAAAATCTGGAGATTGTATGTCTGTTAGAGGATAGAGAAGCTGCGTTCTATTGGGAACTTACGGCTTCTGGTGTGAAATATTATGAGAGGGTACTGGAGTGAATTGGAAAACAATACGTGTAGGAATTCTGGGGATCCTGGTGGTAGTGAATATCGTTCTGTTCTGGTTGAATCGCTTAGAGCAGGATCAGCTATACGCAGCTACAGACGACCAGCTGCAACGTGTGATCGCGCTGTACGAAGAAAACGAAGTGAATCTGGACGTATTGATTCACCGAGAAAGTTATCCGCGCGCCCGTATCTTATTGGGCGATGCCAGCCTGTTGGATCGTTCTCTGGTGGAGGCATTCCTAGGTACAGAGTATCAGACGACTTATATGGACGCACAGCAAACACGGTATGCTAAGGAGGGCGAGACGATCCTGCTGGATCCTGCTCATCATCGTATGGAATATATATCGGAACAGCTGCGATGGCCTCTGTGGGAAGAGGAGACATTGAGAAGTTGGGCGGATGTACAGGTATCTGCCTGCGCGGGGGATCTGGAATTTACATGTATCCAGGAATCTATGGGAGAGGAACAGGCAGAATTTCTCTATTGTCAGCGCTGGAACGAGGAGTACCTTTTCATGAATCAGATTCTGATACGGATAGAAGCGGAAGGGAATGCGCAGATTATCATAAAGTACTATGAGCCTTTGGGATACGAGGAGATGAAGCGAGAAATCCGACCGATTGATGAGATGTTGTACGCGGTGCTGCGAGAGATCCTGGAAGAACGGCAGGACGACGAGCCAAGCGTGCTTACGGAGATTCGCAGCGGATATGATCTGGAAGGACAGGAGGCTATATATTGCCTGGAGTTTGTGCTGAATCAGGGAGAGAAGACGATTCGCATGAATGCCTATACGAATGAGAGGCTGAACTAGCGATATTTTTTTCAAATTTGCTGGAAAAATACCACAAAAAACGTAGTACGGGTTGAAATACAGATGAATTTGTGGTAAACTTTAAGTGACGTCGAGACGGGAATAATCGGCGGTGTTTCAAAAAACAGCGCATATGTGCTGACTGAGAGGATAGAAATATGGAAAAAATCATGATTCAGGGTGAGCACCCGTTAAGAGGGGCCGTGAGCATCAGCGGCGCGAAGAATGCGGCGGTGGCGATTATTCCGGCGGCTCTTTTAGCGGATGATGTAGTGGAATTAGAGAATGTTCCTTATATTGCCGATATCAAGAATCTGGTTGCCGTCTTGAAGGAGATGGGAATCAAGATTCAATATAAAGATGAACATACATTGGTGATTGATAGTCGTGGGCTGAAGAACCAATGTGTGGATATGGAAGGCGTTCGTAAGATGCGCGCCTCCTATTATTTGCTGGGCGTCCTGCTAGGCCGTTTTGGCAGTGCGAAAGTGGTGTTTCCGGGGGGCTGTAATTTTGGCCTTCGTCCCATTGACCTGCATTTGAAGGGGTTTGAGGCGCTGGGAGCTACCGTAGACGCGAAGGATATAATTAGTGTCGAAGCTGAGGAGCTGAAGGGCTCCAATATCTTTTTGGATGTAGTGAGCGTGGGTGCCACGATCAATATCATGCTGGCGGCCGTTCTTGCTAAAGGAACCACTGTCATCAGCAATGCAGCGAAGGAGCCTCATGTGGTGGATACCGCGAACTTTTTAAACAGTATGGGGGCCAGAATCAGTGGAGCAGGGACAGATCGTATTGTGATTCGTGGCGTAGAAAAACTCCATGGCACTTCGTATACGATCATTCCCGATCAGATTGAGGCGGGCACCTACATGGTAGCGGCTGCGATCACCGGAGGAGATATTCTGGTAGAGAACATTATCCCTAAGCATATGGATGCGATTTCCGCGAAGCTTTCGGAAATGGGCGTGCGGATTGAGGAGATGGATGACGCAATTCGCGTCACCGCAGATCGGCCGCTCAAACCTACGATGATTAAGACTTCCCCTTATCCCGGTTTTCCGACGGATATGCAGCCCCAATTTATGACGTTGATGGCGGTGACGCAGGGAACCAGCATCATTACCGAGAATGTATGGGAGAATCGTTTTCAATATGTGGCGCAGCTCATCAAGATGGGCGCGGATATCAATGTGGACGGCAGAATCGCCGTGGTGCAGGGTGTAAAAGATTTAACAGGCTGTGAAGTAGAAGCGACGGATCTTCGGGCAGGTGCCGCCATGGTACTGGCGGGATTGGCTGCCGGCGGTACAACTACGATTACCAATATTAAGTACATCTGCAGAGGATACGAGGCTATGGTCGAGAAACTTTATTCCTTGGGGGCTCATATCTCCTGCGATGGGAAATCATTCGACCCGATTGTCTTAGAAGGGAAATTAGGATGAAAATTACGGTCCTTTGTGTGGGTAAACTCAAAGAAAAGTTTTATAAAGACGCTATGGCAGAGTATGCCAAGCGTCTTTTAGCGTATTGCACTTTCCAGGTCATAGAGGTGGCGGATGAGAGCATTATCGAAGGTCAGGAAGAGATGGCGGTGGAAAAAGAAGGGCGTCGGCTTCTGGCTAAATTGCCGGAGAGAGCCTATGTGGCGGCTCTATGTATAGACGGCAGGGCAAGGGATTCTGTGGAACTGGCGCGTTGGATGAGTAACCGTATGAATCAGGGAGACTCTCATCTGGTATTCGTGATTGGCGGTTCCTGCGGACTGTCGCCTGCTGTGCTGGAACGGGCACAGGAGCGCATCAGTTTTTCCCGCCTGACATTTCCGCACGGTCTCATGCGCGTGATCCTGGCGGAACAGATCTATCGGAGCTTTCGAATCATAAAATGCGAGCCCTATCATAAATGAGGGGCTCGCATTTTATTTCGTGAAGTGACGCAGATACGTATCTTCTACAATTCGATTTAATGAAGGAGAACGGAGGGAATTGAAATAACTTTGCATGGTATCATCCACTAGAAGGATAGAAGCACTCAGTCGGTCGGCAACAATCTGTGCGTCATCGTTGTTTTCAAATAGACTGGGAAGAACAATGGTGCGTTGATAACGGCCGGTATCGGATTGCTTTCTCGTGGGAATACGAAAGAGATGATGATGATGATCGTCTATGACAGAGAGCAGACAAAAGAAAGTATCCAGATGATTACGCAGAGCGGCAGCCGTGGAACGGGATTGTATTTTTAAGAGTCCCAACGGAACATTATTTTCTTCGATGATATCAAAGTTATATTTAATAGTCGGGTTATATTTATATTTCACATATGTGGCTACCTCCATACTGCCTCGATCCAAATGACCATGCAGAGAAGATTCCTGTGTATTGATCTGCGATACCGTGTAGGAGATGATGGTACGGGTCTGATGTTCCCGTGTGTGCATCCCCACTTCCTTTGCCAGGAGATGATCGATCATCTGAGAACGATTCATGCCTTTCTCGTAAGAGAGACGGTCGATTCTCGCAATCACTTCATCGGTCAAAATTAAACTGTACATGCTCTTGTTCATACAGATTCCACCTTTCTATTTAATTTTACATCGAAACTCTTATTATGTCAATTGTTTTATATAATAAAGATACGAATTTTAGCGGCTTGTATTCTGCGGCAGGCTTTGATATAATAAAGGCATATTATCATCGCGGGAGGAGTCAGTATGAAGATTACGAGTTTAAAGACCAATCACCTTGTGAATCCATTGGGATATTGGCTGCAGCGGCCCAGTATTTCCTATATCGTAGAAGAAACAGAGGCAAAGCGTCAAGCAGGGGCGCAGGTGACGGTGGCGGCAGATCCGAAGTTTACGAAGATTATATGGGACAGCGGCAGGCGGGAAGATGTGGATAGTACCCATTTTGCGCTGCCGATCGAGACAGAGCCCCGCACCCGGTACTACTGGAAGGTACGCGTATGGGCCGATAATGGCGAGGAGGCAGAAAGCGAGGCGGCCTGGTTTGAAACGGCAAAGGAAACGGAGCTTTGGACGGCACATTGGATTACCCCCGCTCTTTCTCCGTCCATTCATCCCATTCTTTTCAGGCAGTTTACCGTATCGAAGAAGGTTGTTCGGGCACGGGCCTATATGGTGGGATTGGGTGCTTATGAGTGGACGTTGAACGGACAGAAGGTAGGCGAGGAGTATCTTCTGCCGGGATGCGAAGCTTATGATAGCTGGATTCAGTACCAGACTTACGATATTACGGAGTTTCTGAAAGAGGAAAACGAGGCGGAGGTCTGTTTAGGCAATGGTTGGTACAAGGGAGATTATGGCCTTTCGTCTAAAAAAGACGTGTATGGAGATCGTTTTGTACTTCTGGCAGAGTTGCATATGGAGTACGAGGATGGAACCAGAGAGGTCCTCGTCACCGACACGGACTGGAAGGCCCGTAAGAGTCCGGTGCTGTACAGTGATATTTATAACGGGGAAATCGTGGACTGTTCTCAGGTTTCGAAGGAAGTATACGATACCTGTGAGGTTTCGATGGGATATGATAAACTCAAAGCACGTCTCAACCCGCCGATTCGGATTCATGAACGTCTGAAGCCGATCGAGGTCATTCATACACCAGCTGGAGAGACGGTGCTGGATATGGGCCAGAACATGGTCGGATGGGTGGAGTTTACGGTCACGGCGCCGGCCGGGACACGGATTCGTCTGCAGCATGGGGAAATCCTGCAGGATGACTGCTTTTACGTGGAGAATCTGCGGACGGCCAAGCAGGAGTTTATCTACATCTGTCATGAAGGAGTAAATCATGTTCGGGCTCACTTTACTTTCTATGGCTTCCGGTATGTTTTGGTAGAAGGATGGCCTTATGAGGTCAAGGCGGAGGATTTCATGGGCTGCGTCATTCATTCGGATATGGAAGAGACAGGACGGATTGAGACCAGTAATCCCCTGGTCAATCAGCTCTTTGAGAATACCCGGTGGGGGCAGAAGGGGAATTTCCTCGATACGCCTACGGATTGTCCGCAGCGTGATGAACGCATGGGATGGACCGGCGATGCGCAGATCTTCTGCGGTACAGCCAGCTATAACATGGATACGTACGCGTTTTATACTAAGTATGGATATGATCTGTATCAGGAGCAGAAAAAACTCGGAGGAAACGTGCCCTACGTGGTGCCGATGGCGGGATATGACGGAGATGGTTCCTGCGCCTGGGGTGAGGCAGCCACAGTCATTCCCTGGGAAGTTTACCTGCATTTTGGAGATCCAAAGATTCTGGAGAACCAGTATGAGAGCATGAAGGGCTGGGTAGAGTACATGTACCGGGCGGACGAGGCAAGTGGCAGCAGTCGGTTGTGGAAGGTGGGCTGTCATCTGGCGGATTGGCTGGCGCTGGACGGTAAGATTGCGGGCGGCGTATATGGTGGTACGGATCCTTATTTCGTGGCGTCCGCCTATTACTACTATTCTACGAATATTCTGGCGCAGGCGGCCTCTGTACTGGGAAAAGAAGAGGAGGCTGCACATTATCAAAAACTGGCAGAAGAGATCAAGGCGGCATTTCAGCAGGAGTATTTTACGCCGACAGGGCGTCTCGCGGTGGATACACAGACGGCGCATACGATGGTGCTGTTCATGGGATTGGCACCGGAAGATGCGCTGGAGCGAACCCGTGCGGGGCTGCGAAAGCTGATTCGCGATAATTATTTCCATTTGAATACAGGCTTTGTCGGGACGCCATATCTGTGCCGGGCATTGTCAGATCACGGAATGAATGATGTAGCTTACACTCTGCTTTTGAATGATGATTATCCAAGTTGGCTCTATGAGGTTAAAATGGGAGCGACTACAGTTTGGGAACGCTGGAATTCGGTCATGCCTGATGGACATATCAGCGGAACCGGTATGAATTCTCTGAACCACTATGCCTATGGCGCGGTCGTGGAATGGATGTATCGCAACATGATAGGGATACGTCCGATAGCCGGTGCACCGGGTTTTCGAAAGGCGGAAATTAAACCGCAGCCGGATTATCGGATCACCTGGGCGAAGATGGATCTGCGTACTGCGGTAGGAAGCTATCATGTGGGATGGGAAATGGGGCACGAGGAAGAGGGCGGACGCAGGCAGATGACGGTGCGGATCCGAGTCCCCTTCGGCGCAGAGGCTGATGTATATTTGCCGGATGCGGATGCCGCCTCCATTGCGGGTGCAGATCAGGCGGGAAACTACGCGCATATTCTGCTCGATGCGGGTTCTTATACCTTCACGTATAGGACGACGAAGGCCTACACCAAGAGGTACAGTGTGGAATGTACCGTGCCGGAACTGACAGGAGAGCC
The DNA here is from genome assembly GCA_937892735.1 of uncultured Clostridia bacterium. Classification (GTDB taxonomy): domain Bacteria; phylum Bacillota; class Clostridia; order Lachnospirales; family Bianqueaceae; genus Faecimorpha. The sequence goes on from CALBGL010000047.1 coordinate 25,690, forward strand.
GCAGGCATTAGCGATTTTGCAGAAGCACTTGCCCATTTTCCGTCCAGATCACCAGGGAGATATTCCCTGGGTGGACGATAAGAGCAACATTGAAGAACTGCTGAAGTCGCCCTTCCTGCGTACGCCGGAAGCAGTGATCGAAGCGTTGGATCAGGAGCTGAGGCAGCTTACCATTTGAGGAGGAATAGCATGAAGGATTTGCCTTGGAGAAATCCAGATTACTTTGGGAGTACTGACGAGGAAGAGAAACGGCGTTTCCGCCGGGATATCAGCCGCAGTGCCTGGTCTCTTCTGATCATGCTTGTCGCCGCGAATCTGTTCGCTTTGGTCCTCAGTTTTGTACTGATGAGCCAGGGTATTATGCAGTCTGGCATGCTGACGGATCTATCGGCACTGACTACGGAAAATCTGATCGCGGCAATGGGCCTGAGTCCGGCTATTTATGATTTTCTGGCATCTTATCTGCCCTCTATTCTGGGAGAGGTGCTCCTGATCCTCTTGCTCCGGTACTGGGTTGGTTTTCGCCTGAATGAGACATCCATGGTTTCCTCAAAGACGCAAAGGCCGAAACAGATGACGGCGTTGGCTTACTTCAGCGGATGGGGATGCGCGGCGCTTGCCTCGGTCGTCATCACTCTATTGCTGCAGCTTCTGAGTATGGCTGGCTGGGTGATGAATATGCCGGCTATACAGACGCCTATGCCGAATGAAGATCCTATGGGGTTCATCCTGTCGATGTCCTATGTATGTTTTTTAGGACCGATTCTGGAGGAAGTCATTTTCCGCGGTTTCATATTAAATGGACTGAAGAAGTATGGAGAGGCCGCAGGCGTTCTGGTGTCCACG
>CALBGL010000048.1 GCA_937892735.1 uncultured Clostridia bacterium
GTCCCCTTGAAATTTTATCCCATCAATTAGCTCTTTCGCTTCTTTATTCAATTCATTTATGGATTGTAAAAAATATTCAACCTCATAAACCCATTCACTGACATTAGGTTGTTTAGGATTGTCGATCAATCTTTTTAATACTTCTTTTTCGCTCATAATTACACCTCAATCTCCTTTACAATCTTATCAATCTCCTCGCGCAGAACCTGCTCTCGTGCTACGATTTCGGCGATTTCCGCATTCAGCTTCACAATGTCGATCTTCTCCCTGGTGTCCTCCTGCTCCACATAGGTGGAAACCGACAGGTTATAATTGTTCTGCTTGCTGCCTACCTCTTCATTGGGCACCAGGCGGGAGAAATATTGCTCGTCTTTTCGCTGGGCCACCGCCGAAACGATGCGCCGGATGTTTTCCTCCGACAGGCGGTTGTTCTTCGTCACCTTCACAAATTCCTTGGAGGCGTCCACAAACAGGATGGCATTGTCCGTCTTGTTCTTTTTCAGCAGCATAATATCCACCGAAATGGTGACGTTGAGGAACAGGTTGGACGGCAGCTGGATGATCGCATCGATGTAGTTGTTGTCCACTAGATATTTACGGATTTTCTGCTCTGCACCGCCCCGGTACATAATGCCGGGAAAGCAGACAATCGCCGCCGCCCCGTTATTCGCCAGCCACGCCAGGCTGTGCAGAATAAACGCCATATCGCCCTTGGACGCGGGCGCCAGCACCCCGGCAGGGGAGAAACGGGGGTCGTTAATGAGCAGCGGGTTTTTATCCCCCTCCCACGGCACGGAAAAGGGCGGATTGGATACGATCAGCTCAAAGGGCTGGTCGTCCCAGTGCTGTGGGGAGATCAGCGTATCCTCCCGCACGATGTTGAATTTGTCAAACTCGATGTTGTGCAGGAACATATTGATGCGGCAGAGGTTGTAGGTGGTCAGGTCAATCTCCTGCCCGAAAAATCCCCGCTCGATGTTGTCCTTGCCCAGCACCTTTTCCACCTTCAGCAGCAGCGATCCGGAGCCGCAGGCGGGGTCGTAGACCTTATTAACCCTTATTTTCCCGATGGTGCCGAGCCGAGCCAGCAATTCGGAAACATCCGCCGGAGTAAAATACTGGCCGCCTTTCTTGCCTGCGTTGGCGGCGTACATACTCATCAGGTATTCGTAAGCGTCACCGAACAGGTCGGGATTGATGCCGCCGGTATCATACAGCGGCATCTGCGCCACCCCGTCCAGCAGTTCAGCCAGCACCTTGTTCCGCTTGGCCACCGTTTCCCCGATGGATTTGCTGTTCACGTCGAAGTCGTCGAACAGCCCGGCAAAGTCGTTTTCCGCATCGCCGCTGGCGGCGCTGCTCTCAATATGGGCAAAGACGCGCTCCAGCGTTTCGTTCAGGTTTTCATCCTGATCCGCACGGGCGCGGACATTGCAGAACAGTTCGCTGGGCAGGATGAAAAAGCCCTTTTCCTGCACCAATCCCTCACGGGCAGGCTCGGCGTCTTCATCGGACATCTTGGCATAATCAAAACCTTGGTTTCCGGCGGCGTGTTCTCCCTCGTTGACATAGGCGGCAAAGTTCTCCGAAATATAGCGGTAGAACATCGTCCCCAGCACATAGGACTTAAAATCCCATTCCGACACGTGGCCTGCATGGACCAGATCAGTTGCAATTTTATAGATACGGCGGAACAGCTCGTCCCGCTCCTGATTTGTCTTAATATCTGCCATTATGGTTACTCCTTCTCTCTCAGCCATTCCGATTCGATTTCTTCAAAAGGGATCGCTTTTCCCTCGCAAAATGCTTTGATTTTCTTCATTGCTGTAATATTGGGCTTAGTTTTTCCATTTTCCCACCGGTTAATGGTACCCACCGACACACGGAGTTCTTTCGCAAAATCCTCTTGGGACAAAAGCGCCTTCTTGCGCATGGTTCGCAGCAATTCATGTAGTGCCATTGATCTATCGTTCTCCTTTCAGAAGACTACCGCTATTATAACATAAACCTATCATTTTTCGCAATATCTGCTTAATCCCGTCTGCTTTTGTCTGTTGGAGAGATCAATTTTAAACTACCCAAAAAGAAAAGCTGCCGTCGCCTGACAGCAGCTTTTCCAAAAATATAAATGTTATCTGTAGATTAATTCCGCATAGACAATCTCCTGTGCGGCATTTCGGATGTTATTCATCTTTTGTACCCATGCCATTTGATCGCTTGCCTTGAGGGATTCTGTAACACCGTTGCGCTGGACCATTTGCTCTACCAGCCGAAAAAACATAGTTTCAGCCTGTTCATCAATATCCGCAAGATAGCTTCTCAGTTTACCGCTTGTGAGCAGATTTGTGTAAAGCACTTTACGGTGTTGCTTGAGATAGCGCAAATGCCGATGTCCCCATATTCCTATAGGCTTATTTTCTTCAATGGGCAGAGTGAGATTGGGCAAATAATAGTCACCTTGCAGCGTGTAAGTGCCGCCCATTTGTTCAAACAATGATTTCATTGCAGTTTCCTCCAAATTCAGTTTTAGATTTTCTGCAATATACCGCACCGATTGTCTTCACCACTTGTTTTCAAAACCTTCGTTACGGAACCTCATCTTTTGAGTGATAGCTCCTTTTTTTAGTTCCATAAGCGTCCCAGCCACTGCGTACAGAGAGGCACCCACTGTGCCACTTCCGGCAGAATCATCTCCGGATCGCCATTATCTGTCCGATGATTGGCAAGCGCTAGTCCATGTTTTCCCCTGGGAAATACATGGAGCTCAAACGGTACGCCATGATCCGCTAAGGCCTCCGCCATTCTCAGGCTGTTTCTCACCGGCACTGTCTGATCCTCTGCCGTATGCCAAAGAAACGTCGGAGGATTTTCGTCTGTCACATGCTGCGGCAAGCAGATCGCCTTCCGAAGCTCCGGATCCTGAATGCGACTGCCTAAAAGCCGATTTCCAAAAGACTTCGGATCCCTTTCATCATCTCTCGTCATCACGACCGCATAGCCCAGAATGGCGGCATCGGGTCGTGCCTGCCTTCCGCCAAGCCCCGCCTCTATTAAAATCGGAGAATCCCAGAGTGTACTCAACGCCGCCGTCAGATGGCCCCCCGCGGAAAACCCGCACATAGCTACTTTCTCTGGATCCACACTCCACTCCTCCGCGCGCTGGCGGATGAGGCGCATCGCCTTCGCCGCGTCCAAAAGTGGCTGTGGGTAATATCTTTCTGGCTTCAGACTGTAATACAGCACGAATGCCTGATACCCCGCCGCCGCAAACGCTAGGGCTATGGGCTCTGCCTCTCTGGGAGACAAATGGGTGTATCCTCCCCCCGGACACACCATGACCGCAGGCAACCGATATCCTTCCGGATCCGCCGGCATCTTATCCTGCAAATACGCAGTCAGATAGGGTTTTCCTTCTCCCAATTTCTCTTCTAACGGAATTTCTAAAATGCGCATCTCATAACCCCCATTCTATGGATTTATAATGTCCTTTGAAGCCAGTCCTTACATAATCTCATCCACTGCGCCACCTCCGGCAGCTCCCCATCCGGATTTCCCCCGGAAGTTCTGCGATTCGCCAAGGACAGTCCATGGTTCCCTCTTGGAAACACGTGAAGTTCAAAAGGAACCTTATGTTCTGCCAACGCTGCTGCCATCCGCAGGCTGCTTGCCACTGGCACGGCCTGATCCGCCGCTGTATGCCATAAAAATGTAGGTGGATTCTTTTCGCCCACTCGCGTCTCCAGAGACATCTCCCCGCGCTTCTCTTCCAACGCATCTCCCAGAAGACACTCGAAGGAACCTTCGTGGCACTTTCCCTTTTCTGAAGTGATGACGGGATATCCCAGGATGACCGCGTCAGGACGCGCTTTCTCATTGGAAATCCCCTCCTCTGCGATCACCGGATCATTCCACAGGCATCCTAATAAAGCTGCCGCGTGTCCGCCGGCAGAAAAGCCGCAGACAGCGATACGCGCTGGATCCACGCACCACTCTTCCGCATGTTCCCGTATGGTAGCAAGCGCCCTGGCGCCATCCAGAAGCGGGGCTGGATATCTCTTAGGGGCCAGGCTGTAATACAGCACAAATACCTGATATCCAGCCGCTGCAAATTCCATCACGATCGGTTCCGCTTCCCGCGGCGATAGATGCCGATACCCTCCGCCGGGATACACTACGATCGCGGGAAGGCGATACTCCTCCGGATCGGCAGGCATCTTTTCCTGCAAATACGCGGTCATATAGACTTCCTGCAAAGGCACGTCAAATGTTCTCATTGCTCTTATCCTCCCCTATTCGATGATCCCCCGGATCTCATTGATATCGGTCACGTCTAACTTCTCCAACACTTGCGTCAATTCCTCTAATATTTTCACCGGCGCCATAGGATCCACCAGATTCGCAGTGCCGGTAGCTACTGCCGTCGCCCCGGCCATGATGAATTCTACCACATCCTCCGCCGTCATGACGCCGCCCATACCGAGAATCGGAATCTGTACAGCCTTATGGACCTGATACACCATCCGCACGGCCACCGGCTTCACGGCCGGGCCAGAAAAACCACCCATCTTCTGCGCCAAAATCGGTTTCTTTCGATAGATATCAATCCGCATACCAAACAATGTGTTGATCATCGATAGTGCATCTGCACCCGCAGCCTCTGCCGCCTTGGCAATCTCGGTGATATCGGTCACATTAGGACTCAGTTTCACGATCAGCGGCTGTTTCGTACATTTTTTCACGGCAGCCACTACCTTCTCCACCATCTTGGGATCCGTTCCAAAAGTGACGCCGCCTTCTTTCACATTGGGACAAGAAATGTTGAGTTCCACCAGATCGACTCGGCTCTCTTCCTGCAACGCCTCGGACACACGGCAATACTCTTCGATGGAATGCCCCGCTGTATTCACGATGACGACAGTATCGAACTGCTCCATAAAAGGCAAATCTTCCTTCTTCATCGCTTCCACACCCGGATTCTGCAGTCCCACGGAATTCAGCATACCGCCGTATGTCTCCGCAATACGCGGTGTGGGATTGCCTGGCCACGCCACATCGGCCACGCCCTTGAGTGTGACGCCGCCCAACAGCGACAAATCATAGAACTGGCTGTGTGCCTGTGGATTAAACGTTCCCGAGGCCGTCACCAATGGATTTTTCAGATTCACGCCGGCCAGATTGACGGACAAATTTACCTTACTCATTGAAAGATCACATCCTCTCCCGGAAATACTGGCCCTAATTTACATACGCCCTTTTTCATGATGCTGCCATCCGGCATTCGTAAATTCGCTGGACAGCCCGCGCAAGCGCCAAATCCGCAGCCCATTCTCTCCTCTAAGGAGAACCAGCTCTCCATATTATAAGCAGTCTGCCAGTTCTGAATCGCCTTCATCATAGGAATCGGCCCACATGCATAGAGTACCGCCCTAGTCTTCTCATCCGTGAAAATCCGCTTATACTCCATGGCGTCAATCACATTCCCCATAAAACCACTGGCTCCGTCATCACTAGCGGAAAAGATTTCTCCATAGGGATAAAATGCCTCTTCGATCCATGGTGTTGATCGGAACCCATTGAAGATGCGAATCGGCTTCTCCGGATATTTCTCATGCAATTTCCTCGCCAGAAACAGCATCGGGGGAATGCCCAGGCCGCCACCTACCAGAAATAACTCCCGCACATCCTCTTCGCCGCCTCTTTCTAACGGGAACCCATTTCCCAGCGGTCCCATCAGCCGCAGCATTGTCCCTGCTTCGTAGGTTGCAAAAACCTCTGTTCCCTTTCCCACGACCGCATAGATCAGAGTCAGGATTCCTTTCTCCGGATCTGCCTCGCAAATGCTGATGGGTCTTGGCAGCAGCATGGACGGATCATTCACATACAGATTGACAAATTGTCCTGGTTTTGCCTGGCGTGCCACCTCTGGCGCTTCCAATTCCATCTGCCAAATTCCCGGCGCCAGCTCTTTCTGCTCCAGAATCTTTACTTCATCATAAAACATGTCTGTATTCCTTCTTTCTTAATTTATAATACAGAATTCAGGTCTTCTTTCATATCCAGCACTGCCTGACGCGAAGCCTGTGCCCACTGATCCGCACGGAATGCGGAAGCGTATTTCTCTTTTTGCCACGCCGCGATGATCCCACGAGAGGAGTTGACAATCGCTCCCCGCCCCTCTTTATCAAAGCAACCTCGCAGATCCTGCGCCGTCGCCCCCTGCGCGCCATAACCAGGTACCAGGAAAAAGGTGTGCGGCAACACTTCGCGCAGACGTTTTCCCTGCTCTGGATGTGTCGCACCGACCACGGCGCCCACATCCGAATATCCATACTTCCCTCGGAAATCGCTTCCCCACTCTTCAACCAATTCTCCTACGATCTCATACAGGGGCTTGTCCTCCGATCCGGCCAGCAGATCCTGAATCTGACCGCTGCCGGGGTTCGAAGTCTTCACCAGCACGAAGATTCCTTTATTATAGTCTTTCATGTTCTTAAAATAGGGCTCAATGGATTCCACGCCAAGATACGGATTGAGCGTTACAAAATCTTCTTTGTAGATCTCGTACTTCTCTCCCTCCACCGGCGCCACGCCAATGTGTCCATCCGCGTACGCTTGCGCCGTAGACGCGATATCGCTTCGCTTGATATCTCCGATGACGATCAACCCTTTCTCCCGTGCATAGGCAATGGTCTTGATGTACGCCGCGAGACCCGAGACTCCGTACATCTCATACATAGCCACCTGCGGCTTCACCGCGGGAATCAAATCGTATACTGCATCCAAGATTTCCTTGTTGAAGAGATAGAAAGCCTCCGCTGCGCCCTCCGGCGTCTTTCCGTATTTCTCATAGGCTTCTTCTCGAATCGCCTCCGGAATCATGGACAACCTGGGATCCAGCCCCACCACCGTCGGGTTTTGACACGCCTCAATTTTTTCGATCAGTTGATCAATCATGCTAAGTCCTCCTTTTCCATTAATTTTCCATCTTGAAATACAATCCTGCCATCCAGAATGGTCATCTTGACTCGTCCCTGCACTTTCCATCCAATAAAGGGCGAATTCTTCGCCTTCGAATAAAAATGGTCGTCTATCACATAGGTCTCATTGGGGTCGGCAACGCAGATGTCTGCGCAGCTTCCTACCGAAAGCGTACCCTTCTGGATTCTCAGAATCTGCGCCGGCCTGGTACTCATCTTTTCCACCAGCTGCAGAGGACTCAAAATCCCTGTATCGACCAATGTTTTCTTGGAAATTGCAAACGAAGTCTCCAGACCAATGATGCCATTCAGGGAATGCTGTAAATCTTCCGTCTTTTCCTCCGCGCTGTGCGGCGCATGATCTGTTGCGATCGCATCCAGCGTCCCATCCGCCAATGCCACTTTCATGGCCTCCACATCCTCGAGGGTTCTGAGCGGCGGATTCATCTTATATTTCGAATGCGGCTCCCTGCGTATGTCTTCGTCGGATAACGCGAAATGATGCGGTCCCACTTCTGCTGTGACTCGAACCCCATGCGCCTTCGCTACCCGAATGATTTCCGCGCTCTCCTTCGTACTCACATGACAAATATGAAGCTGTGCTCCCGTCGATTCTGCCAGCAGAATCTCACGGGCGGTCATAGCGTTTTCCGCATCTCTTGATAGTCCCGGCAATCCTAATTCCCGAGAAACTTCTCCTTCATTAATGCACCCACCTGCTAAGCTCTCATCCTCGCAATGATCGAAAACGGGTATCTGTAATTGTGCGCAATGCCTCATGGCCTCTTTCATAATACCGCTATCCATCACCGAACGCCCATCTTCGCTGATCGCACAGATTCCGGCCTCTTTCAGCGCTGCCAGATCCACAATTTCCTTTCCCTGCTGTCCCATCGTAACAGCCGCAATCGGAAGCAGATGTGTATAGGGCGCCTTACCTGCCTTTTCCAAGATCTCCTCTACAACCTCTACACAATCCGTCACTGGCTTCGTGTTGGGCATCGTACAAACCGTGGTCACTCCGCCTGCCGCAGCTGCTTTGCATCCTGTCTCCACCGTTTCCTTGTATGTCAGACCGGGATCTCGAAAATGCACGTGAAGATCGATAAAACCAGGCATCACCCAGCACCCCGCAACATTCACAAGTCTCGTTCCTTCCGGTACATCGCAAATTTCATCCTCTACCTGTTTCACAACGCCATCCTCAATATATAGATCCTTCTTCTCAAAGATCCGCTGCGATGGATCAATCAGAATTCCATTTTGAATCAACAACCGATTCATTGCCATTCCTCCCTGCTTCGTTTAAAGTATTGTCCTTATACCTTGTCATTCCTAGATTTCATCATCTATTTCAGAACGTAGTTCAGTCTTTACAATATAGAACTTTTTGTATTTATACCACCATGTGATTTCCGTCGGAAATCAGGCGCTTTTAGGTAGCCATCTTAAGACGTCATTCTATCTTTGCACAATCAAATTTCATTCGGAGATGTTTGTCCATCTCAGGGCGTGGCTCGGTCTCTACATAATAGAAAGCTGTCATGCCTATTGCCACACTCAAAATGATTTCGGAGTTTGACGCCCTCTTGGCGGCAAACTCAGGGCGTGGCACAGTCTCTACATAATAGAAAGCTGTCATGCCTATTGCCACACTCAAAATGATTTCGG
>CALBGL010000049.1 GCA_937892735.1 uncultured Clostridia bacterium
ACTCTTTCATCCTGTGCAAATGGTGAGACATCGTAGGCATTCTGCAACAGCCCCTCATGCCAGTACCTTTTCAAAGCAATAGAATGGATAATCCCGCACACGCGGGTCTTTTTCGGGGTAATAGATAGCGCCTACGCGCTGAAAACCCAGGGAATCGATCAGGCGCATGGGGCCGGGATTGATTGACAGGCAGTCGATATGCAGAGCGCGCAACCCCTTTTCCGCCACTAACAAAAATGCGAAGCGCAGGAGTTCCCGAGAGATACCGCGATGCTGATGCAACGGCGAGACAGCCAACCGGTGTGTGGTCAACGCCTCTTGGCAGGGCACACAAAAGGGGAGCGAAGCATATTGGGGGACTTCGTTCTGATCCAACGTGACGACACCGCATAGCGCGTCATGGTGAAAATAGCCGTACAGTGTCCCGGCACACGCGTCCGATGACGCCTCACGAACAGAAGGATACCGTTCGCTCCAGTTGTAGAAGCCGTGCGCGTTCATCTCCCGGGCGCACAGCTGGTAGATCTCAGCAGCCAGCGGCGCTTCTGTGGGAGAAAGTGGACGAATCATCACAGAATCTCCCGTCCTTCCAAGTAGAACCGTTTGTCCTCGGCATGTCCCATGGAGAAGGTCTTACGGGGCAGGACGCCGCCTTGGATGATGCCGGGGAAAAGATCCGCCTTTCGCATCCCCTGGAAGGTGATCGCCACATGGTTTTCCTGACTGCCCAGCGCCCGCACGGCGTCAAGGCCATGGATGTAGTCGATCTGCACCTCGGGGTGTTCAGCCAGATAGGCGTCCAGAAGCGGCTGCAGTAGGCTGACCGGCAGGAGTCCCGGCGTAGCGGGAATGCTCAGTGTACGGCGTTCTAGGCCACTCTGGAAGTGCAGACTGATCTCACCGGGTTTGGAGGCGCCGCCATGAAAGGCAGGAGCCTGAGCCCGTAGATGATGGAGCAGATCCTCCAGATCCGCACCAATGAGTACACGATAGATGGGTTCAAAGGATAGAGAAGCGTCATGCAGATTGACCAGTTCGGCCAGGACGTACCGTGCGGGATGCTGCGCAGCTTCTTCGGCGCCGATTCGCGCCTTCAGCTGCTCGTAACACTCCTTCGCGGATGCCAGAGAATGGTTGCCATCCCCCACTGCGAAGACCAGCGGAGAGGTGGCGGCATGATACTTATCCTGAAAATAGGTGGGGTCAGAGAAGGTTTTCAGCACCGAGCGCACATGGGCCAACGCCTGATCGTTCAGCAGATAGCCGGTGATATGACCGCCTTCCTTCATCAGATCAAAATCATAGAGTGTTTCATAGTCTGCCTTGTGTGCGGCGATCTCCTCGATCAGAAGTCCCTCCGGATCATCCGTAAGAAGCATCAGGTGCGGCAGTTCCAGACTCGCGTCCTGGCGAATCCGAACACGCGGCGGAATGCGCTCCAGCACCGTCTCTTCCGTGGCGCGGATATACGAGGAAGCGCCCTTATGGTAATCGTACTGTTCCAGATCCAAAAGTCCCAGGAGGCCCTTGCGTACGCCACCATCCCGGAGTGTACGTTCCACATAGATCATGCCGTCATAGGCCGTAAACAGATCGTCCTGCAGATAACGGCGCATGGTGGCATTGATGGAGGCGATGCGACGCGATGCGGCCTCTTCGCCTTCCTTCAGATAGATCTCCGGAAGCGTGATGTGGTAGGCGGAAGGATGTCCCTCTGTCATCCGGCGGACATCCTCCCAATAGGCAGGATCGGAAGTGAACTGATCGCAGGCGATCGTACTCCAAAGAGACAGGTCACTGCGGGGGATCAGGATACGGCCGCGATCAAAGAAACATGGATTCATGGGAACAACCTCCTAAGTATAAAATAAAAAAGGGAACCGCGATTTAGCGGTTCCCCGAGAAACGGAGAGGGTAGGATTCGAACCCACGGCCCCTTGCGGAGTCACTGGTTTTCAAGACCAGCTCCTTAAACCACTCGGACACCTCTCCCTTCGAGGGATTACACCCTCGCGACAATTCATAATTATACCTAGGACAGAAAGTCTTGTCAAGGGGTTTTCACAAAAATCAGGAAAGACCGAGTTCTCGCGCGGTCAATTCGGCTGCGTGACGAATCAGTTCCCCACAGGGGCGGGTCTGGTAATACTCCGGCGTGCGTTCTTCCGGTATCGGAGCCTCGGAATGGACAGAAAGCCCCAGAAGATCCCGGCAGAGAATGCTGCCGTGGTCCCTTTGAAAGGCAGCGGCGAGTTCCTGTACTCGGGCGTATTGTTGAATCTTACCTTCTCGGTCATCCGGCGAACTATAGCCCTTGGCCAGTCCCACGATCATCAGCATGCCGCTGATGGCGCCGCAGACTTCGCGCAGCCGGCCCATCCCGCCGCCAAAGGAGGAGGCGAGTCTGGCCATCGTCTCCATATCAAGTCCTAAAGGTTCACAGAAGGCCAGAACGACGGACTGTGAACAATTATAGCCACGTTCGAAGAGGGCTTTTGCCCGCTCTCCGTATACACTCATTTTGATCGCAACCTTTCCCGGCGGCGCTGAAAGTCCGCCAATTTTTCCATCAGATAGTATAAGGGTTTATATAACACCAGCACAGAGACCGCGTTCCCCAGGCAGTGCGCGATGTCGAAAGGGATGCCGCTGATCCACCAGGCTAACGCGGCGCCCGCTCCACCCGCAAAGAGATAGGGAATGGCGCAGAGCGCGCCGAAAGAAAGACCATAGAGCCCCAATACAAGACACCATAGGATCACGGAACGATGACGGCGCAGCAGCATGGCGATGCCCCACAGAATTGCCCATACATAAAGGTACATGACCCACCATAGCCCAAATCCGTAGACAAGCCCTTCCAAGAGGACGAAAGTATAGATCGACAGTAGGGCTTTTTTTCCATAGACCAGGGTGTAGACGAGGCATAGCAGAGAGATCAGCTCTATATTGGGCAGCGGCGCCAGCGCTACCTGAACGGCCAGAAGGATGGCGCCCAGGAGCGCTTGGATCACCAGGTCATAAATGGACAGGCACATTTTAGTAGCCGGTAGTCAGTGTGATCTCAAACTGGTCACCATCCTGAATCGGCGTAGTGTCCACCCCCGTATTAACGGTTTCACCGCCCTTGGTAAAACACCACCATTGCTGTAGGGAATCATCCACCGTCACGCCGTCTACGGTGGTGACGAAAAGTCCATATTCCGATTCCGTACCAGAAATCAGTTTTTCTTCTTCTAACGCGCCCCGCAGGTATTCCTGATCCGTATGCAGCGTATACTCTCGCGTATCCGTATCCGACACGACTACCTCGATCTGGATGGTCTTCGCCCCCTGCGCGGTCTCCGGTCTTGTCAGTGTAAAGATCAGTGCAAACGCCGCAATCAGCACGATCAGAACACCGGCAATGAGGGCTATCTTTTTCTTGCTTACTGTTTTTTCGTTCATTGCAGGATATCCTTTCGTATATTTTTGCATCAACACGCGGTTTACCAGGATCTCGTGGCAGATCCGCTAAAGTGCAGCAGGTAAGTCTTCTGACTTCGAGGAAAACCGTTCGCCTTCCCAGGATGTCCCAGTGGCGTCGTTCCGATGGTGCTTGCGGCAAAGACCATACGGAAAAGAACGGCGGAGTATGCCTCATACAGCGACGAGTTCGTGCAGGATTTTCACCAGCTTCCTTTATTAAGGTACGGAGATACCGCTCCCGCCTGCTGCGTTCATGCCTGACTATTATAGCAGGCATGAAGAGAATTGGCAAGATTTATCTTGCACAATGACAAAGACTATATTATAATGAAAATAGTGAAAGAAAAGGAGGAGCGGACGGTGTGGATCATCACCTTTTTATTGGTTCTAGGGATCATGATTTTCTATCTGGCTTCTGTCTCCTATGGTGTATGCTGCCCGTTATTGTATCCTCGAACCGCGAAGAAAAAGCGGAATGCCTCGTTGCAGCGGGGAACTCCCGTCTTCTGTACCACCAGTGATGGTTCCAGGCTGCGCATATGGGTGCTTCTTGCTGCGAGCAGGCAGCGTCAGGCGGTGATTCTTGTGCCGGATGGCGGAGAGCCGGGGGCGGCGCTGAGTTATCAGGCGGAGTGGTTTTTGCACAAGGGATATCATGTGATACTGGTCGATCAACGGGGGTGTGACCGCAAGGAGAGACGTCCGGTGACGCTGGGATATCGGGAGCATCGGGATCTGCGGCTTGTCTTTACGCAGGCGCGCCGCGTCTTAGGAGAAGATTGCCGTATCGGAACCTATGGGGTCGGTATGGGAGCCGTGACAGTGCTTTTACATGCTTGCTTGGATGAGCGCGTGGATTTTGTCATCGCGGACTCTCCCTGGTCG
>CALBGL010000050.1 GCA_937892735.1 uncultured Clostridia bacterium
TTACTCGAAGCTTGATTTTGTTACATCGCTCTAGGACTAATGTGAAATCCGGGGGGTTTCTCATTACTCGAAGCTTGATTTTGTTACATCGCTCTAGGACTAATGTGAAATCCGGGGGTTTTCTCATTACTCGAAGCTTGATTTTGTTACATCGCTCTAAGACTAATGTGAAAAAGGCTGCGGCATCTCGGAGTCAACTCTCCGGTGCCACAGCCTTTTTATGATCCCATTGCTTCATTCTCCATGATGTTGCGTGATTGATATAGATCGGAACGGGAAATCTCTGCAATGCTGAATTTCTGATGTATATTCTGGGTATAGATCCCATATTCGTCGATTCCCATGGCGTTAGCGCCACCATCGACCACGCCCTCCGCCACGTTCTGGTAGTTCAGGTCATACACCTGATACTCGGTTTTATCCTCATCATAGCGAAATGCAAGAATATAGCCATCCACCAGATTGGCGCCCATATATCCTTCATCCAGCGCTATTTCCTCATACCGGATCATCTCTCGCTGACGAAAATCAAAATAGGACAGGTAAATATGACTTCGATCCGTCACATTATAGTCGGTACGCAGATTCAGGACATAGATTCCCCCTTCTGTTACTTCCATACCATATACCGTCCAATTTTCCTCTAGAGACCACAATTGCTCCAGTTCCCCTGTCTGCAGGTGATATTCATAAAGCTCTCGATGCTGCATCATGCTCTCCACATCCAGATCCTGTGCATCGTCGATCATGAAATACATCGAATTACCACTGAATCTGCATTTATACCATATATTGTTATATGGATACTCCTTATGGAATACGATGACCGGTTCTGCTTCTTCTCCTAAAGGATATCTTTTGATTTCCATGGTTCCCTGCGCCTCCGCACTGGTTACCTGAAATCCCACAAGGCAGGTGTACAAATATCCTCTATGGATATAAAACTGAGGAGATAAGCCATTCATCGCCTCTACTTTCTGAAATGCTTCGCGATTCGTTCCATCCAGATCCATGCGATACAGAATTGAACCAGACAACCAATACAGCTTGCCATCATATACCTGAATACAGCCCATCATGTTTCCCGCATAAGCATTACAGCTGGCGTCCTTATGAGCACACTCCGGTTTTCCGCACAAAATACCAGATGTATCCGATTCCCGATCATAATAGAAAATCCAGGAGTTTAAAATCGTGTAATACACCGATCCCTCGGAACAAAACTAACCATCCGCGCTCTGAAACGCAGGTTGTACATCATATTCCGGCAGGTACGCCTCCGTATCAAACTGTGTACTCTCATGATGGTCTACCACTTGACAACTTGGCAACAGAAAAAAGACTATGAGTAGTAATAGTTTTCGATATTTCATAGAATCCCCCTTCTTGAATCTTTTAAACTACATACTTCTTTTATAGAATGCTTATCGTTTTTACTGTTGTACTTCCAATATGATAGTTGCAACTTCCACCATCATATTTTCCAGTAAATTTTTGATAACATCCCCCCAAACCAGAAATAGCTACCGAGCGCCTTCCGCCTGATACATATTCAATATATCCATCTACTGATGTATATTGTGTATCACTCGGACTTTCTGGAGAGTAGGAAAGTGCAACTACTGTATACGATGATGTAAACTGCAAAGTAGCGGTATATGTTCCACTTCCATACTCTCCAGTATACGTAGCTGCATGAACCGAAAGCGTTCCCATCAGCATCATGATAATAGCTAACATCGTGCCAACTGTCTTTTTGGATAGCGCTCTCATAATCCAGCCTCCTTTATACAAATAGTTTTCTTTACAAAAACAATACCATACTTCTTTCCATAAATCGAGCCATTTTCCCCATCTCTCTCTACTTTCTGCATAATCGCCAGATTCTTTCTATGTTTTTTATGCAAATGATCCATTCAACTTTTCTCCAATCTTACCAATCGAGTAGCGGGAATCGAACTAATCCTCCGACTTCTCATATCATCATTCATATGGTTCAATCCACTTAACAACCAACTCGCCTTTTGGTGTACCTCTTTTCTTGTGATTTTTATTATAGTTTACTAGACACTTCCGTTACAACTTTATTAAAGCCCTTCCTCCTTGCTATTCAGCTATGGGTTCCATCGTTGTCTACGCGCACTCAGGACTCCACCCGCTAGAGCCCTCATGGCGGGCACACTATGAAAAAGCCTCGCAGAAAACGAATTCTCGTTTCTGCAAGGCTTTTAGATTACTGAATGTCTGTCTTCAGGGCATCTACCAGATTTTCCTTCTTGATCTTACGGATAGCGTACATCATGGTGGTGAAGACGACCAGGAAGACACCCACGACGGCGATGATGACGGCGTGCCATGGGAACAGGAAGCCGGTTTCCCACCCGTTATTGACGATCAAATACAGCCAAAAGCTGATCAGGATCGATACGGGCAGCCCCCAGCACAGGGCTTTCGTGCCATACATCAGGCATTCATAGCACATCATTCTGTCGAAGCCCTTCTGTGTCATTCCTACGGAGCGAAGCATGGCGAAGTCCTTGCGTCGGAGCGCCACATTCGTAGAAATGGTATTGAACACGTTCGCGACCGCGATCAAAGCGATCAGGATGACAAAGCCATATGATAACACGTTGATGACCAGGATCGTATTGTTTTCCGTCTCCTGGGAGGCTCTCTCATCACTGAGCTGATAGGCCTCCATTTGATTCTGCAGCAGGATGTTGCGCATATCCTCATACACTTTCTCATGATCCTCCGCCTGGAAATACAGCGATGTATATCCACTGTCCACCAGATACGGATGTCCAGCAAACAGCGCCGAGAACTGACTCCGCGGATAGAGCAGCAAACAAGTATTACTGTAGTCATTCGCGCCAAAGGGCAGCGTCTCCTGGTAGGAGCCGATTTCTACCGTAATCTGCCCCGGATCCTCCTCATAGCCTGATTCATAATCCAGAATCCGCGTATAGTCCAGCGTCATTTCCCGCGGATATTCAGTTAAAATGCGCATGTTCTGAATCTTCTCCTCATAAAAGACAGAGACTCGATCATAGAGGAGCGCCCGGGGATGTTCTGGATCTGTATAGTACGCTGGATCCTCCCCCACACTCTCCAGATACTGGTTAAAATTCTCATCGTTGACAAACAGAATATAGGCCGTGGGCAGATAGACCTGACC
This sequence comes from uncultured Clostridia bacterium, assembly GCA_937892735.1. GTDB lineage: Bacteria > Bacillota > Clostridia > Lachnospirales > Bianqueaceae > Faecimorpha. Next base: position 3,179 of record CALBGL010000050.1, read on the forward strand.
CTCATCATCCTCCCCCACCATCTCCTGATAGTCTGCGGAGACATAAGAAGGATCAATCTCCATAGTGCCTCCATAGCAATTACTCACCATGGCGGCATTCTGAACGCCTTCCACCGCCGAAAGCAGGGTAAAGACTTTTTCCTCATCCGTATTCTCGGACACATAATATCTCAGGTCATAATCTGTTACCTCCATGACCGCGCCTACAGTACCGGTCAGATATAGGATATAGGCGCTGGATGAGATGAATAAGACCACGCTCATGAACAGGGAAACCACCGTCGCGCGATACTTCTTTCGGTCCCGCTTGAAATATTTCTTCGCCAACAGTCCTTCCAGCTTAAAGAACACATAATTCAGACGGTTGACTTTCACTTCTTTGCGGCTAATCTTGATATCCTGGCTGCTGCGCACGGCCTCCACCGCGGAAACGCGCGTCGCGCGCTTGGCTGGGATCCAGGCAGAAATCAGCACTGTCACCATACCGATCACAAAAGAGATCAGAATGGATTGCCAAGACACCACCAGATGCAGCGTGATCTCCGAATTAGCGTCCGATCCGAATAAGATGCCGGAGAAATAATCTCCGATGAAAAATAGCGTGACACCAATGCCCAGCAGTCCGCACAGGATCCCAAGAGGAACGCCAATACCTCCTACCAGCAGCGCCTCATATAGGACGCTGCTGCGCAGTTGGCGCTTGGTAGCTCCGATCGAGGAGAGCAGGCCAAACTGTCGCGTTCTGTCGCTGACCGAGATAGAAAAGGCATTGTAGATCAACGAGATCGATCCGAACAGAATCAGAAAGATAATGACGGCGGCCAGTCCATACAATACCGTATAGTACGAACTATAGCTGGAAGCGCCGCTGAACATCAGAAGCGTATCATTGTATACAGCGGAACACGCCATATTTTCATTGGGATACAGATAAGCATTCCCCGGTTGATACGTCGTCAAATAAACCTCATAGGATGTCACGGGCGCTGTATCATCCCAGTATACAAGCGCCGTATAACCCGGCGCCGAATAGTCTTCAAACTCCGGACGTTCGTACGTCCCGACGATGGTATAGGTTCGGCTGTACTCGCCAACAAAACTCTCTTCCTCCTGTACATAGGGGTTATACTGGCTCAGTCCGTACCCCTCTATATCGCGCCGTCCCAGTTCCAGCGTCCAGGTATCGCCAATCTGATAACTGACCTCTCCATTCGTAGTCAAATGCAAGGGCAGGAGGATCTCCGAGGAATTTTCCGGAAGACGTCCCGATACGAGATGCACCGCCATGTTCTGCATAAAATCCTCTTTCACGCCTAATACATAGAGATAGGGCTTATCCGGATTACTGGACTCCGTCTCGGCATACCCCAGAATCTGCGCCTCATACATAGTATCGACCTGGCTGTCCTGACGCATAGTCTCCAGATTCTCTGCTGAGGCTCCGATTAACCCCGTATACCAGTTTCCCATCTCCCACTGGCCGGTACGGAACAAATAGGACTGAAAGCTCACGACCAAGGACGCCACTGCCGTAACCATAGCCGCAGACAGAATGATTCCGATGATCGTCACGATTGTTCTCGTTCGATTCTTCCGCAGCGATTTCGCTGTAACTTTATGAAGAATATTCATCGGCGAATCACCTCATCCCGGATGATTCGGCCATCCTCGATGGCCAATATACGATCCGCCTGCAGCGCGATGTTCTCATCATGCGTGATCATGATGAGCGTCTGCTGATACTTCTGGTTGGACATCTTGAGGAGTTCTACGATCTCCTGGCTATTCTTGGAATCCAGATTGCCCGTGGGCTCATCCGCCAACACCACGGCAGGCGCGTTCATCAATGCCCGACCGATGGAGACCCGTTGCTGCTGACCGCCGGACAACTGATTGGGCAGGTGTTTCTCCCTCCCCTTGAGTCCCAATATCTGCAACAGTTCCGCGAGACGCTTTTCATTGACCTTGCGCCCATCCATCAGAACCGGCAGCGTCATGTTCTCTGTCACATCCAATACGGGAATCAGATTATAAAACTGATATATGAGTCCCACCTGCCGTCTGCGGAAGATGGCGAGCTGCTCCTCGTTCTGCGCGTATACATCCTGGCCATTCATCCAGACCTTGCCGGATGTAGGCTGATCTACACCGCCCAAGATGTGCAAAAGCGTCGATTTGCCCGAACCGGAAGGTCCGATGATCGCGACAAATTCCCCCTTCTCCACGGAAAAACTGACTCCTGCCAACGCTTGTACCTGATTCTCGCCCTTACCATATGTCTTCACCAAATTATCCACTCGTAAGATTTCCATACCCTTCTCTCCCTTCCATACCGGCATTTCTTCTGCCGTTGAATACAGTATAGCAAGTTCAGGTGACACTCCCGTGACTTCCAAATGACAAAAATGTCATTTTCTGATTAAAATCAAATTGTACCCTTATAAAATCGCACAGTAAACCGCGCGCCGCCTTCCGGCGCGTTTTCCGCCTTGATCGTACCATTCTGTTTTTTGATAATCATACGGCAAAGCGCAAGTCCGATTCCGATACTCTGCGAAGTCGCTTGCTTCCCTCGGTAAAATCGCTCAAATAAATGCGCTAAATCCTCGGGATCCAATCCCGGTCCCTGATCTTGAATTCGTATCTCGGTATACACCGGATTCTCTTGAACACGAATCCGGATCTCCCCGCCGTTTTCCATATGTTCCATACAGTTTTTTAAAATATTACCGATCGCCTCGACCGACCAGGAAAGATCCCCTATGAAACTCTCCTGTCCATTCATCTCCACCGTAAGACGCTGATTCTTGAGTTCCATGGGAATCGCGACCAGTTCTGACGCCTTAAACAGCAGATCCTCTACCATGACCTTGTCTTTCTGAAAGACCGCCGTATCTGAATCTAGCTTCGAGACCTTCAGCAGAGATTCGATAAGCCAGTCCATCCGGTCTAAGAGCCGCATCATATCCTGTGTCAACTCTTTTCGTCGTTCTGTAGGCAGGTTTTCCTTCTGCATCAAGGCTCCGAAAAGGCGAAGGGAAGTCAGAGGGGTACGAATCTGGTGCGAGATATCCGCAATCAAGTCATTCAGAAAAATCTTATCCTTCTGCAGCGCTTCGGTCTGCTCCTGCAACCTTTCCAGCATCTTCTCCAGCTCGTTTTCCAGAATCGCCAGCTCACCCTCTGTATATTGTCCAAAAGAATACTTTTTCTCTCCGTGAAGCACACGGTCGATTTCCTGGGACAAGTCCCGCAGGCGCTGGTACCGCTGATACGTGGCGCCAAAATGATAGGCGCCTAACACAGCGCCGCAAAGAAAGATCCCCAGTCCCAGCCTGGAGTCCACCCAGAGTCCCAGGAGACTGCCAAAAGCCCATAAAACACCATAGATCAAAAGATCCCTTCTGATCTCCGGATTTCTGAAAAAAAACATCGTATTATTCTCCCAGCTTATAACCTAGTCCCCGCACTGTCCGAATATACTCCGGATTCTGCGGATCCGTTTCAATCTTTTCTCGCAGTCGTTTGATATACACCGTCAGCGTATTATCATTGACAAATTCTCCTGCCGCATCCCAGATCTCCTCTAATAGACGTCCTCTGGAAAGCACCTCTCCTTTATGCTGTAAAAACACCAGCAGCAACCGATATTCCAGCGCGGACAGGATAATCTCGCCCTCCGGTCCATTTACCTTTCCTCTTGTCGGATCCACACGCAATCCCCGGTATTCCAGCGTCTGCGATCCGCCTTGCGTTCTTCTCAGGACACTTCGAATCCGGGATACTAATTCCCTGGGACGAAAGGGCTTGATGATATAGTCATCGGCTCCCATATCCAATCCGGCGACCGTACTGTATTCATCTCCGGATGCCGTCAGGAAGATCACCGCCATATTCCCCTTTTCTTTCGCTGCCGCACATACCGCATATCCATTGCCATCCGCCAACGAAATGTCCACCAGCACCAGTTCGAAAGCTCCTTCTTCCATTTTCCGTAGAGCTTGTCTCTGTCCTGCTGCCCGGTCTACTATAAAGCCCTCTGCCTGTAAATATTCTGACAGACCTGCCACGATTTGTGAGTCGTCTTCCACCAGTAGTATCCGATACACCTTCATTCCTCCCACCTGATCCACGCCTATTCCATCTTGAGGCGTAGCTCCATCACTTCTGTCATGCCACGCCTATTTTATCATGAAAGCGTATTTTGAACAAGAAAGAGTCTCAAAAAAATTCTTAAGAATCCAGCAAGATGCATTGATTTTCCATGGACAAATTCATGGCTACCGTATATAATGTAATGTATCATACATAAAGGGAGGTTACATAATCATGCAGAAAAAGTATATTGCTTCTCTCGATACCACCGTTTCCCGTCTGGGTTTCGGCGCGATGCGGATGCCAAAATCCGGCGACGAAGTGGATACAGGGGCAGTTCAAAAAATGATCGATACAGCCATCGCACAGGGCCTGACTTATTTTGATACCGCCTATGTCTATCATGGTCAGAAGAGTGAAGGCGTCCTGAAAGAATGTCTGGTCGATCGGTATCCCAGAGAGTCTTTTACACTGGCTGATAAGATTCCGCTATGGATGGCCAATAGTGAAGAGGATGTGCATCGTATCTTCGAGGAAGAATTGGCGCGCTTAGGAGTCACTTATATCGACTTTCTGCTGCTGCACGCCATGAACGCGGAACGTTGGGATACTGCTAAGAAGTGGCACGCCAATGAATACCAGCAAGAACTGAAACGTCAAGGCAAGATTCGTTACGTGGGATTTTCCTTCCATGACAAGCCGGAAACTCTTCGTAAAATGTTGAGCGAGGGACAATGGGATTTCTGCCAGCTCCAGATCAACTATTTCGATTGGGATGATTATGCGCATGAGTTATATGACATTGCTACCGAATTCGGTGTTCCCATCATAGTCATGGAACCGGTTCGCGGAGGTGCGTTGGCCAACCTGGCAGAGGATGTGACAAAGCCGTTCCGCGCCGCATGTCCCGAGGCGACGGATGTCGAGTGGGCTCTTCGTTTCGTGGCATCCCTGGATAATGTGGCGGTCATCCTGAGCGGCATGTCCAACCAGGATCAGATGGAGCAAAATCTGGCCACTTTCCAGGATATCCAGCCGCTGAATGAAACAGAACAGCAGGCCGTGAAAGATGTCATGGCGGCCATTCACGCCAAGCCGCTGGTTCCCTGTACGGGTTGCCGTTATTGTATGGACTGTCCCTTCGGTGTGGATATTCCGGGGGTATTCCAGATCTATAACGACTATCAGATGTTCAATGTCTTCGAACGCAGTCAGGAGCGGTACCGCAAACTCGTAGCAGATGGACACGGTGTTGATCAGTGCCGTAATTGCAAGGCCTGCATGAAGCATTGTCCGCAGAGCATTGAGATTCCCACCAGACTGGCGGAGATTCACGAGATTTTGAAATAAGGCATCATAAAAAGGGTTGTGAAAACAAGTGTTTGTTTCCTCACAACCCTTTTTTCAATATATATATACTTACAGCATACCCTCCAGTCCCTTTTCCTGTAGGATCTGAGATACTCTCACCATCTTATGGGTCTTGATGGAGCGCTCGATCGCTTCCATCACCGCTAACGTCCGAATGCCCTCCGTAAGATCCGGTTTCGGCGTGATCCCTTGATCCAGACACCGCGCGAAATACTCGATATAGTTCTGATACTCTCCCGCGTGATGGCTGCCGTTTCCAAATCGGTCATAATAGTCCTTCTTTTCGAAGAAGTCGATGGTCTGCGTATCCGGGATCTCCGGCAGGAATTTACGATAATACTGCAACGCCGAACCACCTCGGCTGATTCCTTTTGTTCCCCGCAGCGTACAGGAAATAGAAGATTCAATAGCTGTCTTAAAGGAGGGGGTAGCATAACCGCCCATGACACTGGCCGTATGCCCGGCCTCATCCCGGAGCAGTGCCTTCAGGCTGTCCGGACAATGAATGCCATATTCCTCCGAATTGGCGCTGGTGACTCCCATGGCGAATACTTCTTCGACCCGAGGCAGATACCATACCGCGAGATCTACCGCATGAATCATGAAGTTATACAGCCAGGAAAAACCTTTCTGATGACTCCAGTCCCGCTTCAAAAACCAGCGAGAATCGCTGATATACTGCGTTTCCACCGTCACCAGTTCCCCATGATATCCCGCCTCAAAATCTTCCCGTTGTTTCATCGTGGCCTCGAAATAGCGAGAACTCTGCCCTACCATAACCTCTTTTCCCGATTGTCTCCGGGCTTCCAACAATTCCGTCGCTCCCGCAAGCGATACCATCAGCGGTTTCGTGCAGATCACATGTTTCCCCGCTGAAAGCGCCATTCGAATATGCAGACTATGCAGCGGATCCGGCGTATAGATGCCGATCACGTCCACCGTCTCATCCTGCAGCATCTCTTCATAGGACAACGTATATCGTGTAAGGCCAAATTCGGCCATGCGCTCTTTGCAAAGATTCTCATTGAGATCACAGATCTGCGCCACTTGCCACATCGGGCTGTTTTTCGCAGCCGACAGAATGCTTCTGCCCTCTCCCAAACCTAATACACCCAGTCTCCATTGATGTTCCATCTTGCTTTGCCTCCTATCGCTGTCCTTTTTTCAGGACGGAAGCATTATAACACAGAGAAGCGCGGTCATACTTGTCCGGTATTCACCGTTTATGGCACAATCTTCAGATTTTCCCGATATTGCCGCGGCGATGTCCCCTGCACTTGGTGGAACGTGCGGTGAAAATAAGAAAGACTATTAAAACCGCATTCTATCGCGATTTCTGTCACAGGCTTATCCGTGGAGGCCAGAAGCATACAGGCCTTGTGAATCCGCAATTGCTTCCAATATTCCGATATGGTGAGGCCCAGCGCCTCTTTAAAGCAGGTACATAGATAATGGGGATGCAGCGCCGCCTGTGCGGCCAGCTGCTCCAGAGAAACCGACTCTTCCAGATGCTGCCGCATATAACGGAGTACGGGACGAATCCGCTGATAGCTCGTATGCACGTCCTTACCCACTTCCTGATACTGCTTGTGATATCGGCGCAGCTCAGCCAGAAACACCAGCAGCAAGGAAGATACCATCAGCTGCCATCCTTCCTCCTTGTCCTTTGCCTCCCTGACGATTCTGTCCAGATCCTGATGCAGGAAAGGTTCCCGGATCCGATTGGAAAAATGATAAAACGGTTCCAGAAAGCTCCAACCCGAGGAGCCCTTCCAGATAAAGGCGGGATCAAACAGAAGAACCTGCATGGTCAGACTGCCATCATGCACCGCCATATGCTGTTCCTGATTATTGATAATAAAAATATCCCCCGGCAGGATCTCATACTGCTTTTCCTCGATCCAATACGTGCCGCTGCCAGAGAGAATATGGTTGATCTCCAGACAGTCATGCTGATGCATGACCATCTGCCGGGCATCCGTGGCAAAGGTGAGAAACGGAAAATCCAGCGGCAGCCGAATCACTTCTTTTTCATACATGCTTCCAGCCCGTATCCGCTTCAATCGCACCAGTACCGCGATACAGGTCAAAGATGCGGCGAATAAAATAATAGGGCACGAATCGTTCCTCTTCCACCAGTCGAATCAATCCTTCCCGATTGACCCAGCGCACCTCTGCCACTTCGGCTTCCTGCAGCTGCATATCCAATATGGAAGCATCCTTTGTCATGAACCAGTAGTCGTCGAAACCGTGGTCCCAATAGTAAGTAAACTTCGGATGCACCTCCGAGAAATCCAGATCCAGTCCAATCTCCTCCAGAGTTTCCCGATGCGCCGCCATCCGACTATCCTCTCCAGCCAATGCTGACCCGCCGGCAGACAGATCCCAGTAATTGGGAAATCCATGCTTCCAGGGCTGCCGACGCTGGATCAGAAGCTCCCCGCGAGAATTGAAGATCGCCACATGCACCACCAGATGATAGTCCCCGGGTGCCAGCTCCTTTCCCCGCGGATGCGTCCTGCCCGTCCGATTCCGGTCTTTGTCATATACATCCCATAATTCCTTTTCCTGTGACACTTCGCACTCTCCTTTGCAAAAGGCCGCCCTCACAGGCGGCCCCCTTTTCAATCTCCCAACCGGGTAATCCGTATTGCCATATATTCACGACTGGGAAGATCCACCGTGAACTCCGGTCCCTGTTCTCCCAGGTCCTCGATCGTCATATTCCAAGTGTCGATAACTTCTACCTGATAACGTCCTTCTTCTAACTGATACTTCATGAAAGATGGACAGGACTTGCCCAGATACTCAATCCTGACGCTCTTTCCACCGGGCTGTTTCTCCTGGTTTACACAGACCCGACGCCCCGCATAAGCCAGTCCTCCTGGCGGCAGCTGCTCCAGAATCTGATGCAGAAACTTAAGACGTGCGGGAGAGTCTCCATGTAACTTGCCACCATGGGACCACCAGAGAATGTCCTGCGGATGCACATAGGTCTCTCCATGCCCCGCGTAACCGCCGCGCAGCGTCGTCTCCCAGAACCGGCGCACCATCTCCTGCGGCGTGATGCATCCCCAGTGAGAGCTGATATTGCCCTCATAGCAGAGCTCATCGATGATGATGGGTTTCTGATACCTCTCCCGCCACACATTGGTTATCTCCACCGGCATCACATCAGGCTGCCGTTGGATGCAGCAATGGGTGACCCAGGGTCTGGAATAATCATACAGCGTGTGACAGTTATGGATCGAACGCAGATGCTGATAGGGATCCTCCCGGCAGACGATCTCCGCGTACCGTTCCCAATCCGCAATGGTCTTCTCCCGCAACAGGTCGTATTCATTGGCGAAGGACCACCATATGTTTCTGTACGCTGCAAATCGGCGCACCACATACTTCCAGTACAGATCATCCTGATCCGCCGTCATCTTGGAAAAGCCCCAGCGGTCATAGGGATGCATAACGATGATATCCGCTTCGATCCCCAAGGCAGCCAATTTCTGAATGCAGTCCTCAATGTGCTGGAAATGCTTCGGGTTGAATCGATAGAAATCCCAGTGATTCCCATGATCGACGGTCTTATACTCGCCGAAGTTTTTCTCTGTCATCTCGCTGGTATCGCAGGGCGTCCCTTCATAGGGATAGGAAATCGGCTCATGGAAGTTATAGATATAATGTTTGGGAAAGACGCAGAAACGTATCTTATTGAAATACCCCTTCGCAAGCTCCTGCAAGGTCTCTTCCTGCAGTTTTTCGCTCTGCAGCTCCCATACGTAACAGGTCGTACCTACAGGATAATACGGCGTCCCGTCCTCGTAAGCAAAATGATACGTATATGCCACATGTACCGGCCCATGGTTTCCTTCGGAAGGCGGCGCCACTGTAAAATCGCCTTCCTCTTGGCTATCCAGAAAGCTGGCCTCGATCTCAAAGTGATACGGCATCTCGAAGGCAGGCATAAATCTAACTTTATAAATTCCCTCGCCATCATAAAATCCCTCCGCAGTCACCTTCTGCGCGGCACAGGAAAACGTGCCCCGCACCCATTGCTCCGTAAAGGGATTCCCCGCCTGGGGCCCCTGCAGAATGATCTCCTGTACGCCCCATCTTTCCACCTGTTTCTGATACTCCATCATTGTTACCCCCCTGAAAAAATTATTGAATCTGAATATGAATCAACCGATGCAGCGCCCGTGTGCAGAGCACATAGTGCGTCAGACTGTCCTGCATGGTATCCACCGCGATGACGCCGTCGTACTCCAGGCCCTTGGCAAAGTAGACCGGCATCACAGGGATCTTCCCTGTCGTATTTTTCTTTTTCTCTCCTGTTACGACTTCTGCCTCTATCCCCAAGCAGTCCGCTATAAAACGCGCCTGCTCCATGTTCTCCGTAAGAATCGCAATCCGCTCCATCTTCTGCGCCCGCAGCCAGGCGATTCCCTCCTGCAAGAGAGGCGTCATTTCCTGTTCACGAAAATTCGCATGCCATTCCTGTACCGGTTCTCCCGGCCTTTCCACCGTCTGCACCGGACAACGCAGCGTATCTTCCAAACCCGCCATGGCATACTCCATGATCTGCCGCGTGCTGCGGTAACTCGTCCGAAGTTCATAGGGCTTTGTCTGCTTACGCATGGCTACAGGCATGGCTTTCTTCCACTCATCCATCAGACTGGGATACTCCCGTCCCTTGATCTTCTGACGAATATCCCCTACCACAGTAAGGCTCTCTGTTCCTGTGACTCGAAACAGCGCTGACATTCCCAGCGCACTGACATCCTGCGCCTCATCCACGACCAGATGCCGTACCGGAAAGAGGCCCTTGCCCTGAAACCTGGCCGCAAGATACAGCATCGCCCACAAATCCTCTTCGATCCAAGGTTCCGTATCTCCCTTTCTCAGCCGCTCCCGATACCAGCCCTCTATCTGGGGCACCGGAAAGACGTCTCGCAGAAACACTCGATATTCATACATCTCTCTCATGAACTGGTATAGCTTCTCGTTTCCCTCATAGCGCAGCCGATTCGCCAGATCCCCATGCCCACTTGCCTTGGCTTTCTGGATCTTCTGTTGGTACTCCTTTTGCATTTTTCGCACATACCGGTTGCGTACGTCCGCCAGACGGCTGTTGATCAGCCGCTTGATCCGTCTGACTCTTTTGTTGTAGGGCATGTTATGATAGGTCTTATCGAACAATGCATTGGCTTCCTCCGCGGACAAAATCAACTTTTCCTGAAAGACCAGATCCTCCGTCAGACGCTGTTCCTGTTCATAGGCTTCCTGCGCCTGATCCAACGTCTTCCTATAACGGATATCCGCTCGTTCGTATACACTCTGCCGCCACGCCTCATCCTGTCCGTGCATCAGCCTCTCAAAATACTCTCCGGCACTCATGATCGGCTCGGTAAGCTCCAGCACCTCCTCCGCCAGTCTGCGCAGTGTCCGTTGATAAGTTCCTTCCGTCTCTCCCAAATCCGGAAGCACCTGGGAAATATACTCCATAAAGATCTGATTCGGACCCAGAATCAGGATATTGTCCTTTAGCTTGCTTCTAAAGTTATACAGCAAATAAGCGACCCGATGCAAGATGATCGTCGTCTTGCCGCTGCCAGCCACACCGTCCAGCAGCACATTCTCTGAGAGGGGCGCACGGATCAGATCATCCTGTTCCTTCTGAATGGTCGCAATGACCTCCTTGAGCCGATCCCCACTGCTGCCGGAAAGCACCATCTGCAAAATATCATCCTTGATATCCAGCTCGGAATCGAACATACCTTTCAGTTCGCCATCCTTAATAATATACTGCCGTCTTTTCTTTAGATCGACTTGGATCTCTCCACCCGGCGCCCGAAAAGACATGACTCCGAGATGCTGCTGATAAAATAGGGAAGCCGCCGGCGTTCTCCAGTCCAGGATCAACGGATCTCCATTCTGCGTCAAGCCTCTCTTGCCGATATAATAGCTCTCTTCCAGTGATTCTCCTTCTTCCTGGAAACAAATCATTCCGAAATAGGGAGCATAATACATCGTACTAAGCTCCATAATCCGTTGATACGTCTGTGTATACTGATTCTCTTTTACCTCAGAACCTACGTTCATCATATGATACTGTTTCTGTGGGACTTCCTCTGTCAAATACTTTCTGTAATCGACGATTTCCTGTTTCATCAACCCCAGCTCTCGCAGCAGCCGGTTCATTTCCTGCTGGATCAGCTGCTGCGTCACAGCCAAATGCTGTTTCTCCGTCTCCATCCCCTTCTCCTGCACTTCCATCCTCCTGGATCCTTTCTTGCTTATATTCCTGTCGAAGCAGCTTCTCTACTCCATATGCTCATATACACTGCCTCCGATAAACTCCCGCAAAATAGAAGTCTGGGGCACTTCTTCACTGGATACGCCCTGAAAATAATCTAAAAACTTGATCAATCGTCTGGCCTCGGCATATTCCGGAGTTCCATGGCTGATGCGGAACAGCAAAGGTTCCGCAAACTGCTTCAGAATGGCCATTTCATAGGGCAACGCTGAGTTGAACATCACATCCGCCTGCTCCTGGAAGGGAAAAATATTCTGATCTTCCCCTCGACGAACCGACTCCCACATCGAAATGGTCTCGGATGCCGAAGTCCCCCGGAACTGATGATCCCGCACCAGCCGTCTGAGCAGACGTCCATCCGTGGTCGGTATCCGATTATGCTCATCGATGCCCAACTGCGTTAAAGCACTGATATAAATCTTATACTTTTCTTCTTTGGAGATACTCGCTGTCAGTTTCTCATTGAGACAGTGAATCCCCTCCACGATCAACACATCGGAAGGCCCAAACTGCATTTCCTGTCCCCGATACTCCCGCTTGCCAAGCTTGAAGTTATAATAGGGCATCCGTACCCGTTCTCCCGCGAACAGCTTCAGCAAGTCTTTCTGAAACTGCTCCGTATCCAATGCATCCATGGCTTCGAAATTCGGCGCGCCTTCCTCATCCAGCGGCGTCTCATCCCGATTCTTAAAGTAATTATCCACAGAAATCAGGTGCGGCTGCATCCCTTCCGCCCGTAACTGAATACAGAGTTTTCTGGAAAACGTCGTCTTTCCGGAGGAAGAAGGGCCGGCCACAAGTACCAGCTTGACATGCGGCCGTGCGGAGATCTCCTGCGCTATGTTGGAAATGTGCTTGGCGTGCAGCGCTTCGGAAGTATAGATCAATTCCCGGAGCTTACCTGCGGATATCTGTTCGTTCAGACCTCCGATGTCTGCCACATTCAAGATGCGGCTCCAATCTCTGGATTGCTGGAAAATCGAAAACAGTTTCGGCATGGGCTGAAACGGCTTCACCGTATGGGGATACCGTCGGGTGGGCATCAGCAGTAATACGCCGCCCTCATAAGTACACAGATCGAAATGCCCCAATCGGCTGCTGTTCGGCAGCATGAAGCCATATAGATAATCCTGATACTTACCGAATTGATACATGTGTACAATCGAGAAACGTCGATACTGGAACAGGCGCAGCCGCGCATTCAGCCCCATCTGTCTGGCCTTCTCCATGGCGTCCGGCAGGTCCATGAGCATCTGCGTAATCGGCTGCGGATGTTCTACCAGCTCCCACATCCTCGCCTTGATTTTCCCGACCGCCTCCTCTGGATTCTTCTCGTATTCCTGGGAATTCTCGATCTCACAGTACAGCCCGTTGCCAATGGAGTGTTTCACATAGATCTTAGTCTCCATTCCCAGCACGTCCATAGTACTGCGCAGAAACAACAGAATCAGACTTCTTTGAAAGATTCGATATCCGTCCATATGACCGAGTGTCAGAAAAACCACATTCGCGTTCTCCGTCAATGGCACGGACAGCTCCGTGATCTTATCATTGACCATTGCCGCCATGACGGGGGAAAGACTATCCATCACACCGTCCAGCTGGCTGATTTCTTCCAATGTTGTCCCTGCGGGTACCTCCTTCATCCGGCCTCCCGGCAGCGTAACCATTACTCCACTCATCCTGCGCCCTCCTTTCCTTTTCCTTATATCGTGTGAAAAGGATCTTCCGCCTCGGTATAAGGATATACCTTAAGTTTCTCGTCCTGCTGCTGTAAGTATCCTGCCATCGCCTCTGCGATGGGCAGTTCTGTGGCAAAATGGCCCGCGTCCACAATCCCGGTTCGCCCGCTCACAGCCGCCTCCGCTTCATGATATGTGACATCGCCTGTCAAATAGACATCGGCTCCCTGTTTCACCGCTTCTGCAAAGAAACTCATGCCGCGTCCGGTACATAACGCAACCTGATGCACCGGATCGCTCGGATCCTGACACACCAGCCGGACATGCTCCACCGTAAACGCCTGCTTAACATACTCCGCAAACTTATACATCGTCATAATCGTGGGCAGCGTGCCGATTCGTCCCATACCAACGCCTTCTTCCTCCTGTATGGGGCACAGAGGCCGCACGGCCAGAAGACCCAGACGCTTGGCCGCGATATCATTCGTACCTCCCCTGGCCGCATCCATGCTGGTATGCGCTGCACACACCGCCAGCTTCCCTTCGATGATCTTCAGGAGTCTGGCGCCATCCCGATCCGAATCCACAATTCGCTTGAAAGGATGAAAGATGACCGGATGATGCGAGATGATCATCTGCGCACCGACACCGAGCGCGTAATCCACGGCGCCCTCCGTGACATCCAGCGCCGTTACCACAGTGTCCACCTTCTGATCTTCATGGCCAATCAGAAATCCACAGTTATCATAGGACTCGGCCCAGGATGGATCTGCCCATTCCTCAATCCAATCCGCGATCTCTCTTACTGTATATCCCATTGTTCCAGCATCCTTTCTGCCCATTGGCGCTGTATTTCAAACTCTCGAATCCGCTCGGCATTTCTGGACGAAACCGGCTTTGTTTGTAGGTTTTCAATGAGTCCATCCAGCTTGCTCAGGTCCTCAAGGAGCACCTTCTGAAATACGGTGTCCCGTGCCTGCCAGAGCCTTCTGCCATACAGATACTCCTCCGGTTCGTAATGTTCTCTCCCTGGCTCCGACTTCAAGATCACATAACGTTTTCCTCGATCTTCCACCATGCGTTCCGCTTGTATCGCGAACCCAATCCGGTGCAGCATTCTGCGCACTCGATCCGGTTCCGACTGCGGCTGCAGAATCAACACACTGCATAAGGTCAGCTTTTGCTGCCCGTGAGCTCTCTCCAGAATTTCCGCCATCAGATATCCTCCCATGCCAGCCATCACGATACAAGAAAGCTCCTCCGGCGCAAACGCGTCCAATCCATCAGACCTGCGTGTCTTGACATATTCTGTAAGCCCTGCCTCCTGAATATGGCGCTCGGCGGATGCTAATGGACCTTCTCCCACATCGGCCGCAATCGCACGAGGACATCGTCCGCTTTTTACAACAGAAACCGGCAGATACCCATGATCGGTTCCAATATCGACAACACAGGTACCTGCCGGAATATACTCTGCCACAGCCAAGAGTCGCGGGGGCAATTCTATCCGTCCCTGCATCGAATTACTCCAGATAATCCCTCAGCTTTTTACTGCGGCTGGGGTGACGGAGCTTGCGCAGCGCCTTCGCTTCGATCTGACGGATCCGTTCTCTGGTCACCTGAAATTCCTTGCCCACCTCTTCCAGAGTCCTGGCACGGCCATCATCCAGTCCAAAACGCAGACGGAGCACCTTCTGCTCCCGATCCGTCAACGTTCCCAAAACTTCCAGGAGCTGCTCCTTTAAAAGCGTAAACGCAGCCGCATCTGCTGGAATCATCATCTCTGTATCCGGGATAAAATCTCCCAAATGACTGTCCTCTTCTTCTCCAATCGGCGTCTCTAGAGAGACCGGCTCCTGAGCCACCTTTAAAATCTCCCGCACCTTTCCTACGGGCATGTCCAACTCTTCAGCAATCTCCTCCGGCGTGGGGTCTCGTCCCAGATCCTGCAAAAGCTGTCTTGAGACTCGGATCAATTTATTGATCGTTTCTACCATATGCACCGGGATTCGAATCGTTCGGGCCTGATCCGCAATCGCGCTGGTAATCGCCTGACGAATCCACCAGGTCGCATACGTACTGAACTTATAGCCTTTACGATAATCGAATTTCTCTACGGCCTTGATCAAGCCCATGTTCCCCTCCTGAATCAAATCCAGGAAGAGCATCCCACGACCCACATACCGTTTCGCGATGCTAACCACCAGACGAAGGTTGGCTTCCGCCAGCCTCTGTTTCGCCGCTTCATCGCCTTTTTCCATCTTCTTGGCCAGCTCAATTTCCTCATCCGCGGACAAAAGGGGAACCTTTCCAATCTCCTTCAGATACATCCGTACCGGATCATCAATGCTGATCCCCTCGGGAAGGGACAGATCCAGATCCTCCTCTTCGGGGATTTCCTCCATGGAGCCGATCACATCGATATTATTTTTTTCAAGATAATCATACACCTTCTCCATCATCTCCGCCGGAATGTTCAGATCTTGAAACATATCGGCAACTTCGCTGGTTTCCAGTACATTCTTTTTCTTCTTCGCAAGCTCCAGCAAAAGCTTTAGCTTTTCCCGGAATTTCTGAGCGTCACTGGGCTGCATGTTCTCATCCTTTCCCCTCATGAACTATAAATGTATCTCCAATTTTTCCAATTGTTTCTTCTGCTGAATGATTTGCTGCAGTTCTTCTGCCTGACGGGCCCCTCTGAGCTGTTCATCCAACGCCGCCTGGCGAAGACGCCGTATCGTCTCCACCGCTAATTTCTCCAACTCCTCCCGCGTCTTGGGGAGTTCCTCCGTCACGATCCGAGTGAGTTTTTTCTGCTCCTCCTCATCACGAGCCAAATTGATCAGATCCGCTGATACCATTTTTTCCTGCCGTTTATCGAAAATATATTGCGCGGCACGGCGAAAAATATTCTCTTCAGCTTCTTTTCCTTCTTTTTCCAGTACTTTTTCCGGAAAGTCTGCTGGCGTTACTTGCGAAAAAAGCTGTGTTCGGCTTCCTGGATATTGAAGAAGCAGTGCTAATAACTGCACTTGTGTCTGTTCCAGGCCATCCGTATGGGTATCCCGGTTTCCACGGATCATTACCTGACGCGCCTGCCGATACTCTTGCGTACCGAAATTGCGGCGTTCTTCCTCTACCTGCTTCGCAAGCGTCTCCTGCGAGATTCCCAAACGAGCCGCCACATCCCGGATATGAAGTTCCCTTTCCCCATCGTCCTGGATTCTCATCAGACGATCCCGCATCTTCTTCATGGTCTCAATTTGCCCTTCCAACGTATGCGTATCGCTGATTGCCAGCTCAAAATCCACCGGATCCATTGCCTTCTCGATCAATTCCTCGAAAGCCTGAGCCCCATTCGCTTTGATAAACTCATCCGGATCCTTCGCGCCCGGAACCCGCATTACCCGCACTCTAAGCCCCGCCTCCTCCAATATGGGGATCGCGCGTCTCGCCGCGTTTGTCCCTGCCGTATCACTATCATATACAAGACAAACCTCTTCAAAGTATCGCTTTAAAAGCAGAGCCTGCTCTGGCGTAAGCGCCGTCCCCAAGGACGCCACCGCATTGTCAAACCCAACCTGGTGCAGCGAAAACACATCCATATACCCTTCTACCATCAATGCCTGTTTCCGCCGACTCTTCTTCGCTAAGTTCATAGCATACAGATTCTTTCGTTTATTGAACAACTCCGTATCCGACGAATTTAAGTATTTGGGTTCTCCTTTACCGATCACCCGGCCTCCGAAGGCAATCACACGCCCTCGTATGTCAAAAATCGGAAACATGACCCGGTTGAAAAACCGATCGTATACCCGGCTTGCGTCTCCCCCCATCAGACAAGCTGCTCTCAGAAGCTCCGGTTCATAGCCCTTGCTCATCAGATAACGGCTCAGCGCATCCCGACTGATCGGCGCGTACCCTAAGCCAAACTTCTTCAAATACGCCTCCGACACCTGGCGGCCTGCCAAATACTCCCTGGCAGCCGCCCCATAAGGGCTCTTGACCAACTGGACGTAGAAAAACCGAGCGGCATCCCGATTGGCCTCGTACATCCTCTCTCGACGAGCCATCCTGGCCTTCTCCTTAGGAGACAGTTCCATCTCCGGCAGCGGAATATGCGCTTCTTCCGCCAGCTGCTGTACTGCTTCCACAAAAGATATGTTCTCCATATTCTGCAGGAATGTAAAGACATTCCCGCCAACACCGCAGCCGAAACAATGATAGAACTGCTCGGCAGGGTTGACCGAAAAGGAAGGCGTCTTCTCTCCATGAAACGGACAGAGTCCGAAGTAGTTCCTCCCTTTGCGATTCAGTGAGACATAACGAGAGATGACATTGACAATATCACTCTTCTCTCGAATCTGCCGGATCAATTCCTCCGGATAATACACACCTGCCTCACTCCCTTCCCAAGCTATGAAAAGTCCGTATCATAAAACGCAGGGGCCCTGATGAGAGCCCCTGCCTCGGTTTCATCCGGACACTACAATTATTCGACAAACTGTGTCCAAATCCTTTTTCATTTGAAAAAAATCCATCTAAAATTGTGAACTTCGGGATTTTGCCTGGAAAGAATGGAGATATCCCCCTGATCTTTCAGCAGATTTTCAGTGGTTTTCCAGTTCTATCGGACTATAATATCGATAGCTTCCCGGTCCCACCTCATATTTCTGACTTCCAATATAGATTTCTGCACATACAGGCGTAGTCACCTCATAACACCATCCGGCTGGGATTTTATGCCATTTCGAGTGAATCGGACCCGCTTCTGTCTGAAGATATGCTTCCAGTTCCTCAAGACGCGCATCCGGCCGCGGCGCAATCCTCACTTTCTGATATCCGGGAAATAGAGGA
This sequence comes from uncultured Clostridia bacterium, assembly GCA_937892735.1. GTDB lineage: Bacteria > Bacillota > Clostridia > Lachnospirales > Bianqueaceae > Faecimorpha. The sequence continues at coordinate 21,494 of CALBGL010000050.1, forward strand.
GCAATACCGGCTGCCGTCTGATAGACCCAGTCCGCCACCGCGCCATAAGCATAATGGTTAAATGAGTTCATATCATCGCTCCAGAAGGAACCGTCTTCATGAATGCCATCCCAATGCTCCCAGATGGTAGTCGCTCCCTTGGTCACAGGATACAGCCAGGAAGGGTACTCTTCTCTGAGCAGCAGATCGTAGGCCAATTTCGTCTCTCCATGATCGCTCAATACATGCAGTAGATACGGAGTCCCTACGAATCCCGTCTCCAGACGATGTCCGCATGCCCGAATCTTCTCTGCCAACTGCTGAACCGTCTTCTCTGGGTCCTCACAAAGGCGGAAATACAGAGCCAGTACGCATTCCGTCTGCGTATGATACTCTGGATAGGCTGCCCGGAAAGTCTTTAGAATGTTCTGATACAATGCCTGATATGAGGACACCTCTTCTCCCAAGGCTTCCCCCGCCCGCACCACTAATTCTGTAGAATAAGCATAGAAGGCGGAAGCGATGAAATCTTCCCGGCTGGATCCCTTATAGCTTCCGGATGGCGCGTCCAGCCCCAGCCAGTCTCCATAGTGTTCTCCTCCGGTCCACAGATACGGCGTAGTAGTATGAATTCCAATAGAATCCACCCATTTTTTCATCATAGGAAACTGCTGCCGCAGCAGTTCCAGATCTCCATAGGCTTGGTACAGTTCCCAGGGACAGATCGCCGCCGCATCGCCCCAAGCCGCGCTGCTCGGCTTCCATTTCCAGATGTCCGGAATCACATGCCCAATCCGTCCATCCTCATTCTGATCCGCCGCCATATCCGCCAGCCATTTGGTAAAGAACTTTTTCACATTGAAATTAAGACAGGCCGTCCGAATAAAGACCTGCGCATCTCCAGTCCAGCCCATCCGTTCATTTCGCTGCGGACAATCGGTCGGAACATCCAGGAAGTTTCCCTTCTGTCCCCAGATGATATTCTCGAACAGCTGATTCAACAGCGGATGGGAACTATGCAGATATCCTGTGCGCTGCATCGCGGAATGCACCACAATGGCGGTAAAATTCTCCTCTTTTGCGTTCATGGGGCCGCCCGGGAACTGATCGATCCGAACAAAACGAAATCCAAAGAACGTCATCTTCGGCTTATACGTCTGCGTCCCCTCTTTACAAATATACCGCAGTTTCGCTTTGGCCTCCCGGTAATTCGCGGTATAGAAATTCCCCTCCCGATCCATAACTTCTGCATGGGACAGTTCCACCGCCTCTCCCTGATGCGCCGTCAGAGACAGTTCTACGTATCCTGTGATCTCCTGACCAAAGTCCACCACTCGTTCACCAGTCGGCGTTGTGAAGATTCGAGCCGGATGAATCTGTTCCTGCTCTCGTATTTCCTCCCCCTGCTGCGGCATAAGCGCCTTCTCCACCATATCCAACACGCGTACAGGCCTATTCGCACACGGCGACATCGAAGCGTCATAGGTTTCTCCGTCATAGATCTCCGAGAAACGGATCCCGCTTTCTCCCCAGGTCCAACTGCTGTCCGTGGCAAATGTGTCCTTGCTTCCGTCCTGATAGATAATCTCAAGCTGTGCCAGCAATCCCGCGGGTTTCTTCATCTGATTCTGCTGTACCCAGGAGTTCTCCCACCCCAACATAGGACTTCGGTACCATCCTTTTCCGACTGTCACTTCCAGCCGGTTTTCTTTTTCCAAGAGTCTCTTCACATCATATGTCTGATACTGCAGACGCGTCTCATAGGATGTCCACCCCGGCGCCAGGATAAACTCTCCGACGCGGCACCCATTCAGCATCGCCTCATATACGCCCCAGGCCGTCATATGCAACGTCGCCTGCTTGACATCCTTTTCCAGCCTGAATTGTTTCTGATACAGCGGGCATACATCGGATGTCTCCCGAGATTCGCAAATCCACCTTGCTTTCCATTCCATTCTTCTTTCCTCCCTAAATGACAATAGGAGACCTCCCCATTCTTTCGATGAGGGCCTCCCATGACGTTTTACTTTGTATAGTTATCGAAATATCCCTGTACCAGGATAATCGGCGTTCCCTTATCTCCGCTGCCGGATGTCAGATCCGCCAAGGATCCGATCAGATCTGTCAGCCTTCTGGGCGTAGTCCCCTGCGAAACCATGTTTCCGGTCAGACTCTCAGCCTTCGCGTCTTTCTCACGAATATAGCCCGTGATCGCTTCCTGCAGCTCTGCTCCGGACAGCTTCGCAAAATCATTATCCGCCAGGTACTTCAGCTTCACCTCATTCGGCGTGCCTTCCAGCCCGCTGGTATAGGCCGGTGAAACCACAGGATCCGCTAGTTCCCAGATCTTTCCTACGGGATCCTTAAAGGCTCCATCGCCGTAGACCATGACTTCGATCTTCTTTCCGATTCGCTCCACCAGCTTCTTCTGGATACTGTCCACCACTTCCTGGCAATGGATGGGGAACAGCTTTACCTTCTCCTCCGTAGCCTTGTTGGAGCCTAGCAAACCGTACCGATCATTGTATCCGCTGCCATCTACGCTCTGCGTCATCAGATCGTCCAGCCCGAGCACCTTCTCCACGCCTGCTTTCTCAAGAAGTCTCTTGGTCCGTTTGCGAGTATGAATGTCACAGGTCAGAACATGCTTCGCATAGGGTAGAATCGCCGTCGGATGATTCGCGAAGATGATTTCTACCTCGGTTCCGCAGGACTGAATCAACTCTTTATAATACTCCACATAATCCACACCTGTAAAAGTATGTTTGCGATAGCCAAACAATTCGCGGTACCGCTCCTCGCTCAGCACATCAGTCCATGGATTTACGCCGCTTTCATCCAGCACATCCATATCGATCAGGTGATTGCCCACTTCATCGGAAGGATAACTCAACATCAGGACGATCTTTTTACACCCCATCGCAATACCCTTCAGACAGATGGCAAACCGATTACGGCTCAAAATCGGAAACAGCACGCCGATGGTGTCTGACTCCATGCGCGCTTTCACATCTCGCGCAATCTGCTCCACCGTCGCGTAATTGCCCTGGGCTCTAGCAACCACCGCCTCGGTCACCGCGACCACATCCCGATCCCGCAGAGAAAAACCCTCTGAGGCAGCCGCCTGTAATACCGAATTAACCACAATCTCCGTGATGTCATCGCCTTCTCGTATAATCGGCGCGCGAATACCTCTCGACACCGTACCTACCCATCTATCCATTCCGATTCCCCCTGTAGTTTTCTTGGTCACTCCATATCCGTCCCCAGGCCTTCGATTCTGGCAACAGCCTCACGGCACAGCACAAAATCTGCCGGGCATAAATATGTCATGCTGCGTTTATTGTACCATATTTCTTTTCCTCTGTCACTCTTTTTCTTATTTATGTTCGTTATGCCTCTCCCATCTAAAAAAGGCTGGCACCGGCCGCGATTTCTGCTGCTGCGCATACTGCTCATTGTCTAGCATTCCTATGTGCTCGTGAAAATCCTGTGAATCCGAGAAATAGAAGTCGGCCATGTAGAAGCCACCTTGCGTACAAAGACGGTAATTATGCGTATATTTACGAGACAATATATCAGAATTTCGCATTCCATGATATAATCTAACAGAAACTTACGAAAGAAGGCCGTGCATGAACAACATAAAAGAGAACCAGCTCCGTTATCTGAAATATATTCATCGCGAAAACGCCTACCGCCATCACCGCATTGCATGAAGATATGTTTGCCTTTTATCTCCAAGAAGTCGTAGCTGCCAAAAGAAAAACCGTCTACTCGGTCCGGGTTCTTCGCACCATGGATTTCATTCATTATCATCTTCATAAAAAACTCACGGCCTGACGGATCGCGAACGAACTGCGTCTATCGCCCAATTACCTCTCCAGCCTGTTCAAGAAAGAACGTGGGATCTCCATGGCAGATTGTGTCACGGAACAACGAGTCGAAGCCGCACGCAACATGCTGCGCTTCTCCCGGTTTTCTTACGCGGACATCGCCTCCATCCTGACATTCAGTTTCCAAAGCCATTTCACGCAAGTCTTCAAGAAATGTACCGGGGTAACTCCCAGGGCGTTTTGCAATCAGGCGCATGGAACTGAAAGAAAAAAAAACATGAAAATCTCATGGAGATCTTGACTTTCATTCCTCTTCCGGGTAGAATAAGAGAAACGCATTGAGGAAAACTACGGTACAGTCTGCGTTTCAGAGAATCGGCGGTGGGTGCGAGCCGGTACAGAAGACTGTTCCTTTCCACTTTCCCAGCAGCGGTGAGGAGCCGCAGGGCTGGCAGCCCGTATCCTGCCGATGAGAGGCCGATATTTCGGCAATTTGGGTGGCAACACGGATCTTCCGTCCCATATCGGGGCGGATTTTTTATTTTCTGCCCCCCCAGTTTCAGATGAGAAAGGATGTTTTTTCATGTTGGACTTAAAGTTTCTTCGGGAAAATCCCGAAATCGTCAAGCAGAATATTCGCAATAAGTTTCAGGATCAGAAGCTTCCTCTGGTCGATGAGGTCATCGCTCTCGATGCGAAAAGCCGTAGCGCCAAAATGGAAGCCGACCGCCTGCGTTCGGAGAGAAATCGGCTGTCTAAGCAGATCGGCGCCTTGATGGGACAAAAGAAAGTAGATGAGGCAAATGCCCTGAAGGCGCAGGTCACCGCGGAGTCTGAGCATCTGGCCGAGCTGGAAAAGCAGGAGGAAGAGCTGTCTTTGCGCATTACTGAGATCATGATGGTGATTCCCAATATCATAGATCCCAGTGTTCCCATCGGTAAGGATGACAGTGAGAATGTGGAGATCAAGCGTTTCGGCGAGCCCGCAGTGCCCGATTTCGAAGTGCCGTATCATACCGATATCATGGAACGTTTCCACGGGATTGATCTGGACAGTGCCCGCAGAGTCGCCGGCAATGGCTTCTATTACCTGATGGGAGATATCGCGCGACTTCATTCGGCAGTCATTTCCTACGCTCGGGATTTCATGATCGACCGTGGCTTCACCTACTGTATCCCGCCCTTCATGATTCGCAGCAATGTGGTCACAGGCGTCATGAGTTTTGCCGAGATGGACGCGATGATGTATAAAATCGAAGGAGAAGACCTGTATCTCATCGGTACCAGCGAACATTCCATGATCGGAAAGTTTATCGACACGATTCTGCCGGAAGAAACGCTGCCGCAGACGCTCACCAGCTACTCTCCCTGCTTCCGTAAGGAAAAGGGGGCCCATGGACTGGAAGAACGCGGCGTGTACCGGATTCATCAGTTTGAGAAGCAGGAGATGATCGTCGTCTGCAAGCCGGAGGAAAGCAAAGTCTGGTTTGACCGCCTGTGGCAGAATACCGTCGATCTGTTCCGCAGCCTGGATATTCCTGTTCGTACGTTGGAATGCTGTTCCGGCGATCTAGCCGACCTAAAGGTCAAATCTATCGACGTGGAGGCTTGGAGCCCACGTCAGAAGAAATATTTTGAAGTAGGCAGCTGCTCGAATCTGGGAGACGCGCAGGCCCGCCGGTTGAAGATCCGCGTACGTGGAGAACACGGCAATTATCTGCCGCACACTCTCAATAACACCGTGGTGGCGCCGCCTCGTATGCTGATCGCGTTCTTGGAGAATAATCTGAATGCGGACGGATCGGTTCGAGTTCCTGAAGCCCTGCGTCCTTACATGGGCGGCAAGACCTTGCTGATTCCCTGATCGATACAGAAAGGAGTTGTTGCTACCCTGTAACAGCTCCTTTTTATTATCTCTTGCATATCATGACAAACCATAAATTTATCACAAGATTTTTCCTTCTTTTCCTGCTTTTTGGCAGCATCTCCTGCCGCCAAAGCACTCTGTATATCCCTGAGCATGTCGAGGCAAAAGACTCGGCATTGCATCCTCTCACCGGTCAGCCTCTATCTCCTGACTTTCTTTGGAATCCGATGTCCGCCAGTTTCGATGTTCTCGATCCTATCTTGGCACATGCGGATCTGCTGTTCCAGATTCCTGGACAGAAGGACTTTCTCTACTATGCTGTTTGGGGAGAATCTCCTTTCCTTCCCCAAGACTCTCTGCTTACAGAGGCCGATAGCAGTGCTGACACATTCGCCCGTTCTCTGCATGTCCCCTATGCGCAGGGTGCCCAACAAAATCTTTCGTACTCTCTTTTGCCGCGATTTTCTTTTGATTCGGCAAAGGACACTCGCCACTTTAAAGAAGAGGGCGCTCTCTTCCCCGCGGAAGAAAACGCCCCTATCTTTATCTACGATTCGAAATCCATGACGTATTCCCAGGAGGATATGCCCGGTTTCTCCTGGACCAATGTATTTCTGCTGGAAGTGGATATCACATTCTCAACGGACGGCACCATCCAGTTCCCCTTAGATGGCGGCACCGGATTCTACATGAGTCATGGCTTCTATGAAGAGATTCGCTGGCAAACCTATCCCGATGAGAACCGTTTTGCGCTGCGCGACGAAAACAGTGCGCCACTCACACTCTTTCCAGGAAATAGTTTCTTTATGCTGATCCCCTATAGTCTTTACGGATGAATCAGGTCCTGTATGGCGCGATGGCAGCGCGCAGCTTCTCATCAATGACGGGATCCTCCAGAGAAAACGGCGACTTCGCCGGTCCTACCGGATACCCTAAGAGATTCGTAGCTCGTTTGACAATCGAGTTCGGATTGCCTAATTTAAAGCAGTCTCGAAGCGGACGAATGCTATCCTGTACTTCTCTGGCTTTCTCCCACTCTCCCGCAGCAAAATGCTCATAAATACTGACCATGACCTCGGGACACACATTGGCGCATCCGGAAATCCCGCCGTTGCCGCCGGCTGCCAGTGTCCACAGGATCAAGGAATCGTTGCCGCACAAAACAATAAAATCATCGGGTGTCTCTTCGATATACCGCAGCGTATTGTCGAAATTGCCGCTGGAATCCTTGATGCCGATAATATACGGATGTTCTGCCAGCTTAGCTACGGTCTGCCAGGTCATATTGATACCGGTACGAGCCGGAATATTGTATAGGATGATCGGCATTTGGCAGGCATCGGCGATCTCCGTATAGTGTTGTAGAAGTGTCCCCTGCGAACATTCCGCGAAATACGGCGCGATCACAGAGACTGCGTCATACCCTAGTTCCTTTGCATACTTCGTCAGCTCGATCGTCTCTTTCGTGGTGATGCAGCCTGTACCCGCCAAAATGGGCAACCGACCGTTGTTCTCTTCTGCCACCGTACGCATGACCAGACGCTTCTCTTCCTGAGACAACGCATAGAACTCCCCATTGGTTCCAAGGCAGAACAGCGCCGCCGCCCCTGCCTTGATCTGCCGGTTGACCTGATTGCGCAATTCTTCTATATTGACTGATTCGTCTTCCCGCAACGGTGTTACCATTGCTGGTATAATTCCTCGTAATTCCATATTCTCATCCTTCCTTAAAATATTTCCCCCATCGGCGCCGGACTCTCCAGACGCAAATCCGCATGCTCCACGATCTTGCCTCGGCGAAACGTTACCTGCGAGATCACATTTCCTGCTTCATCGAACATCTGAGCAATCCCATCCGCCATTCGATTCACATAGGGACAAACTGTCTTGATTTTATTTTTATGGCTATAATACGTACGGTACAGGGCGCGTCCATCTTCCTTGTACTCCCACTCCCAGGAAAGAAATCCTTCCTGGTCATAACAGGTATAGGAGCGAACCCGTTTCCCCAGGTGAAAGAAACCACGGCTCATCAGACGGCCATCCGGATAATACTGCTTCTCCTCGCCTTCCAGCAGAAAACGCCCGTCATCCGCCACCGCGCCCGTATATTCCACGCGCAGCGTTCCATCCGGCCAATACTCCCGAAATGTTCGGATTCCCTCCACATAGGCGGTCGCATGGCTCTTCATCAATTCTTCCTCGGAAGGCGCTTCTGTATCCTCGCTTAATAACCAAGCCTCATTAAACTCAAAATGCAGCAACGGATTCACGTTAGAAGCCACCAGATGAATCATGCCATCCGGGCTCTGACGTACTACACAATATCCTAACACATGATTCCCACCAAAGAGATAGGGGGTTCTCTTGCGTGGCTGTGTGCCCCAGAGTTTCTTGAAATGCCAGGTAGCGCCCTCATCATCTGACCAGGCCGCGTAACAACCCTTCTCGGTCACACCCGCGGGCTGACGCCCTTGTTTATCCTGATAGTCTCCGCACATGATGAGCCGCCCGGACTGCAGCCGCTCGACACAAGGACGCTGCCCTGAATTCAATGCCGGGAAAGGCGTTTTAGAGACCGTATACGTATCTCCCCCGTCCCGCGTAATGGCTTGCGGCATGTATCCATCTATGTCAGAGTTCTTACCGCCCAACGCCAGAATCGATCCATCTTTTAGCTCCACGGCCGTGGTATGGCGTCCCGCGGTGCGTCCCTTCGGGTTCTCCCAGCTCTGCATCCCGTCACGCGTCCTCCATAATACGGAACAGGAACCATCCGATGCGTCACTGACCATATAAAATGTGCCGTCCTGGGCATGAATACAGGTATTGACCGGCTGCCGCACCACACGCTCTGCCTTTTCTTTAAAATAAGGAAATTTCACCCCGCTCCAGGTGGCTCCGTTATCCTTCGAAACCATGTACTGGAAAGGGTAGGAATCGGAAAGCTGCTGCCACCCCCAGAAATGATAGATGGTTCCGTCGGTATCGGTGAACAGCAGCGGCGCATGATCGTTGACTCCTACCGGATTGATGAACATGTCCGGCATTTCCCACTCATCGCAGCCCTTGCGCAGCCTTGCGCCTGCCAGTCCGGCTTCCGCATCATACTCATGATAGGTGGAATATACGGAAAAGAGCAGATCCCCATTGGGCGCCACGGTAAATCCCGGAGAATGATGGTGATGGCGGAAATTAGGAGAAAAGCCGCTGATCCGGATCTCTTCATTCGTCGCGTTGTCCGGCGGAATCGGGAACAGATATCTCTTGCGAAAATACGGCTTTTCCGGATTCGGCGCGGCATGAACATAACTGGCCGTTTCCTGATGCACTCCCATGCATACACGATTGGTCGGATCTTCCGCGGATACCCGCGGCAATGCCCCGCAGACCACGCGAAATCCAATGAAATGACGACCGAAGGAGTTAGCGTGATCCCTGCGGTCATGGCGATACGACGGCGGCATGGCACAACGCATCCAGAGTTCCAACGGTTCTTCATTATAACGCGCCGGATTATCAAGATACCCTCCCCGCACACACTTAAACGCGCCGGAATGCGGCCCCGCAGGGTCCACCCGCTCTTCTTCCGTATACGGCGCGTACCAGTCGAAACACCACTCCCGAATATGACTGTCGCACATGCGATCCACATCGAGTTCCCGGCTGTGCCGGGCCGTATATTCCCACTCCGCTTCCGTCGGCAGCCGATACTGCACGCCTTCCCGTTTGGACAGCCAGACGCAGAATCGGGCGGCCTCATAATAGCTCACGCCCAGAACATACCCGCGATATTGCTCTGTATCCGCGTCTCCTTCGCCTTCTTCCTTCCAGAATTTCTGAAAAAGCGCCTGTGTAACCGGCACATCCGCAATCCAAAACGACTTTGTGATGCGTACTGGATGTACGGGAAGACCATCCGGGCATTTCTCCCAGTCTCCACCGCCCATCTTAAATTCTGCCTGCGGCACATAAACCATCCGCATACCGCTGCGATTCGTAAACGTCTCTGTTCCCTCATACACCGGGAACTGTCCCCACTCTGCGTCGGCTTCTCGCCAAGCGCCTGCAAATCCTGTTTCTGTTTTCATGTGACCCTCCCTATTTCTCTTGTTTACGGCCGGTTCTGAATCTTTACCGCGTAATCGTAAGCTGCTACAAGACTTCCCGTCTTCGCCTTCCCCTGATAAGCGATATCATAAGCGGTACCGTGATCGACTGAGGTTCGTACCACTTTAAGCCCCAGACTGACATTGACGCCGCCTTCGAAATCCAATAACTTCATGGGGATATGTCCCTGATCGTGATACATGCAGACTACCGCGCCAAACTCTCCGCGGTAAGCCCGCAAAAACACGGTATCCGGCGGCAACGGTCCTACCACATCCATTCCCTCTTTCCGCGCTGCCTGTACCGCGGGGGCAATGTCTGTTATTTCCTGATCCCCAAAAGCGCCATTCTCTCCCGCGTGCGGGTTGAGGCCCGCTACGGCGATCACCGGATGCTCCTGGAACCTCGTCAGTGCATCCCAAGTCAGACGGATGACTTCCAGAATCCGTTCCTTCTTACAATTGCGGATGGACTGTTCCATGGACACATGCGTACTGACATGCGTCACCGTCAAGGCCGACGACGCCAGCATCATCGTATAATGCGTCTGTCCGCAGATACCCGCGATCAGTTCTGTATGTCCTGTAAAGTCAGGATCCGTCAGCCGGATGGCCTCCTTATTGACCGGCAGCGTGACAATGGCTGTAAACTTTCCTTGCAATGCCATCTCCGAAGCTTTTACCACATATTCCCGAGACGCTGCCGCCACCTTGGCATTCACCTGCCCCGGCGTCAGATCCTCTTCGGTCAGCCAGCCCAGATCCAGTACATTCAGCCGATTGGGACAGTAGTCTGTCTCATCCTTCGCAAAATGGAAGGGAACTTCGTATCCCAGTTTTCTACTGCAATACTCCAAGACACTCCTGTCCCCCCAGACCATATATTCTCCCTGTAGTTCTCCCTGTACATAGGCCTTTAATAAAATCTCGGGACCCACTCCATTCCCGTCCCCCATGGTGATCGCAATCATTTCCTGATTCTCCCTTCATAATAGTCCATGATATGAGAAACCACTGTCTGGCTCCCTAATCCACCGGACTTCGTCACCAAATGAAGGTTTCCCAGACTCGTCTCTCCGTCGCATACTGGTACGCCTTCTTCCAAATATCCACGTATCTTCACCCGAGAACAGGACAACCGTTTCAAAATTGCCTGCAGGGTATCTCCCCCAAATATGACCAGATTCCGCACTCCGCTGCCGCGCAGGAGCTGCTCTGTCAGACGCGCCAGCGTCTGTCCAAGCTCGATATGGTAGGACTCCGATGGATTCTGCACCAGATCCTCCGGTCCACAGGCCGCGGCCAGTATCAAAGTTTCTCCCTGCCGCAGACATGTGACGCAGTTTTCCAGTTGAATCTTCTCCCGCGCCAGGTTCACAATCCGACCGCCTCGCCGTCTTTCCAGCTGCGCAAAAGTATAGGCATTGGCGCTGCCGCTTACAATCAATAGACCCTTTCTTTTAGGCGGTTCCAGATGGACACGGCCCTTAGAGAGTTTCTGTGCCAGCACATCGGCCAACCCCGCGCATCCTCCGACAAGACGCATCCGGTTTCTCTCAATCAGCTCTTCTCCAATCTGACAGATTCCTTCCACACTGGAACAGTCATAAAGATATACCTGCGTCCCGGGTACGGCTTGAAACCCCGTTCTCTCCTGCACCAGCGTACAGGATAACGGATAATCCATACGCAGAATATCAACCGCACGGCTGATCCGCATAGGACTGCGCGGATCTCTGGCAAAAGGAGAGTCTTCCAGGAGCTGCTCTCCAATATAGATCATTCCTTTTTCGAGTTTGCGTCCTACCTGCGGATAGGATGGAACAAAATGGATGGGAATCCCCAGAGTATCGACCGCCGCGGCAAGAACCGCGGATACATTACCCCGGAAGGCTGAATCCGTTTTAATATAAATGCTGTCATACTGCGGCGCCAGGCGCCGCAAAAGACTCTGAGTGATCTGATAGGCCTCCCCGGGCATTTTATGCCGGGTCTGCGTATCCACTACCAGCACCTCGTCTGACGGACATATCCCTACCGGCGATCCCATATACACACTGGTGGATATCCCCTCCTGCGCAAAAGGACAGCCAGTGTCCATGGCGCCGGTGAAATCATCCGCCAGAATCAACATTTTCATTGCAATAAACCCTCATAGATTCCCCGAATCTCTTCTCTTGTCAGTTTTCTGGGATTCTTCAGAAGAAGCCGCTTGACTTCCAGCGCGTTATCCGTCAGCTCCTCCAATGCGTCCGATTCAATGCCGAAGGTCCTAAGAGAGTCCGGAATCTGCAGCCGACGGCATAAGCCTCCCATATAATCGACGACCGCTTCCGGCCATTTTTCTTTCGGGATGTTTCCGCAATCCGACAGCATCAGGGGCGCCAATTCGGTAAAGGCTTCCTGACAATCCGGCAGATTCACTCTCATGACTGCTTCCAGCAGAATCGCATTGGATACGCCATGCGGAATATGATATTTCCCTCCCAACGGGTAGGAAAGCGCATGCACCGCTACCGTAGAAGAGGAGGTCAGACACACGCCCGCCAAGAAAGCACCCTCTAACAGATTCTGCCGTGCTTCCAGATCCGAACCATCCTTCCACGCCTTTTCCAGATTCGCGCAGATTTTCTCGATCGCTGCCTTTGAAAATACCTGACTCAGAGGATTCGCCAAAATCGAAATATACGACTCTACCGCGTGGCAAAGCGCGTCAATTCCCGTAGACGCCGTGAGAGAGGCCGGCAGACTCCTGGTCATCTTTCCATCCAGAATGACATAGGATGCCACGAAGGCCTGAGAAACAATTCCGATCTTCAGATTCTGCTCTGGAAACAGGAAGATCGCGTTAGGGGTAGCCTCTGCGCCAGTTCCTGCCGTAGTCGGAATCATAAACGTCTTAGCCGGCGGATTTAGAATCCGTCCCGTATCCTGTACGTTTTCCACATATCCGGGATTCGTCAGACAAGCGGCCACTATTTTGGTCATATCCATGACGCTGCCGCCCCCCACCGCAACAATCGCCTCAATCTCGGCCTTTCGCGCTTCCTCATAGACCCTGGCAATGTCATATACCGAAGGTTCAGGAGGGATGTCGTGAATACATATTGGATCATACGCTTCCAGTAAAGACAGCACTTTCTGAAACGCATCCTGCGGATATACGCCCGAATCCGTCATCACCAGCACCTTTTGTGCTTTCTGCTCCTCTAAGAGTCCCGGCAACTTTTCTACACTGTCAAGACCACTATATACTTTTTTAGGGAATCCAATCTCATACATTTCCATAACTCCTTTCCTCTTTCAGAAACCTGTATTTTTTATACCGTATATTCCTCAGAGGAACCAGTAAAAAATCTCCTTGATTTATGGAATATTATGCATATCGAGTTTCGTCTCCAAGATTCCCGCCTCTCGCGCGATTTGTATCGCCTTGGGAAAATACTGGTATTGTTCAGGGCCATGCGCATCGGATCCAAATACAAAAGTACATCCTTCCTCCACGGCGATCCGGTAAAATCGGATATACTGACTCCTCTGAAGCTCCTTCTCTGTCTTCTCTTTCCATGTCAGCGAATTCACCTCTAATGCGATCCCCTGATCCTTGGCCGCGCGAGCGCAGCGCCGGAAACTCTCGTCCGAGATATAAGCCAAAATTCGATCCTGCTGATCGTCCAGTCCTATCGGCGCAAATGGATGCGCCACAATCGTGATATACTTGGCCAGCGGATGTTGCATCACGCCCATGAAACTCGCTTCCATATAACGAGCGCACCCTTCCGGATCATATGTAAAATCCTGCTCTGTCACCACACCGATCATGTTGATGTGGGAATGTGGGACAATGACATAATCCATTTGCTGAATGTCTTCTTCTGTCATTGGAATCGTTCCATTTTTGTCAAACTCCGTCTCGCAGCCAATAAGCCCCCGCATACCTGCCGGCAGTTTTGCCTTTACCAACGCGTCTCGAAGTGCCGTTATCTTTTTTACATCGGTAGGGGTATACCATTTCCCATATCCGGGAAACTGCCGACTCCAATAATGCTCGACAAAACCAACGGTTGTAATGCCCCATTGGATCGCTTCCCGGGCATACTCTTCCATTTTTTCGACGAGATCCTTCTCTGGATTCCAGTCTACATGAACATGATAATCGGTTTTAAACATAAAATCGACTCCTTTTTACTATTATTGATCTTGACTTCTCGCGATATCTACTATAGAATCAAAACGGCAAATATAAATAAAGGAGGAAATCCTATGGGATTTATAAAGGAATTCAAGACCTTTGCACTGAAGGGAAATATGATGGACTTGGCAGTCGGTGTCATCATCGGCGGCGCATTCAATGGCATCGTAACCTCTCTGGTCAATGATGTAGTTATGCCCGTCGTTAGTTTATTTACTGGCAAGATTGATTTTAACAACCTTTTCATTGCTCTGGACGGAAATACTTACGCGACACTGGCGGCTGCTCAGGAGGCAGGCGCTGCTGTCATCAGCTATGGCAGCTTTATTACTGCGCTGATCAATTTCCTGATTCTGGCGTTTGTAGTATTTCTGATGGTGAAGGGACTGAATAAGCTCAACAGCGTGACGTTGCAGCGAAATGCTGTTCCAGCGGCTCCCACAACCAAAAAATGCCCATTCTGTCAGTCCGAAATCGATATTCACGCGGTTCGCTGTCCACACTGTACATCAGAGATTCCGACAGAAGAAGCCGCAGAAGCGTGATATGGCTTGCTGTTTTCTAAAAAACTCCCTACAGACTATAAGCACGATACGTAGATGCTTACCATTCTGATAGGGAGTTTTTCTATCTTTTATTTAAGAAGATACTGGCGTCAAAACGGCATGTAGAGCCTGCCGTCCCTCCGTCCAAACCTCTTCATAATTACAGGTGGATAGCGTCAATACCTGGCTCCCTTCATAAAATTCTATCTCGGGAAACGCATAGGCCGATCGTTCTTTCCAATGCTCCAACGTATGCAACCACTCCGTCCCATCCATAAACTTCATCCGCGTATACTCTTCATCATCCGCCGTGGTCAGATACACAGAAAAGATATCACACTGGTAAATCTCCTCGGGCGTGATATACCAAAATCGGGGATGGGATACGCCAAAATCGGAGTCCATATACTGTTTAAGGGGCGCAAATACGGAGCCATCCGTCATATTGTGCCCATAGAAAATCGTATGCTCACTCTCTCCCCATATACAGCGATAGTCCATGAACACCGTGCCGGCAAACGCATATTCCCGGTACAGATTGCGATGCAAATAATATTCGTTATCATCGGCTTGTACCACAACCTGACTGATACCCGCCTCCGGCATATAGAGCCATCCTACAACATCCTCGTTCTGTTTTTTCAAAGCGCTGAAATCATATGCCGGCAGGTTTATTCCTTCCGACTCTTCCTGTATCTTCTGCACATCCTCCCCACGGCTCCTCTCTGGTTCCGAAAATTCTTGAAAAAACATCCTCTCCAACTCTTGCTGCAATACCTGGCTATGCCTATTTTCCATAATAATCCGAAAAATCTGTGCCGCTGAGATCAGAAAAACCAGTAGCAAACACAGGAAAAACACAATAAAAAGACCTCGTTTTTTCTTTTTAATGTTCTCCTTCCTCCTTACCTCATCTTTCGAGCCGTATGCGCAAACTGTATGTACAGCCCCAGTACCATCAGAACTGCGGCCGTCGCATACAACAGCCAGTCCGGTGTCTGAAACCGGAATATGAAATACTGCAATACTTCTTCCGCCACCAACCAGCCACCACTGACTGCCGTGACGACAATGATGATCGGACGCGTAAAAATCAGAGCGAGAATGCCAATGCCAATGCCACCCACAGCGGCAAGTCCGCAAATCAACCCGAAATTCGTCATGAAAGTTCCAAGCAGAGTTCCCAGAACCAGAAAACCAGCGATCCCGGTCAGTAGGAATAAGCCTAATTGATATAGCGCGTTCGATATCGCTGCGACTCCCATACCGATCAGAATCGATACCAGAAGTAACGGCCACCCCATTAACTCCGTGTTATGGCTGAGAATCAGCAGTGAAGCCATACAACCGATCAAAAATCCCTGAAAAGCGATCAGAAAACGAAGCAGACGATATCCGAAAAAAGTGCATAAAACTCCAAAGACTCCCAGAATCACGGCCATTGTTGTCCAAGTCGAAAATGTGATATTTGTCCATCCAAGCATCCATTGCAGCATCCACTTGTCCTCCCTCTACGTGAAAACATATTTCTTTATTTATTATATCTTTCTCTCCTGCTCCCGTCAAGCTTTGACTGAACATTTCTGACTTCTTTTAGGAAAATCCATAACAATAGAGCTTGAAAACTTGTTATTTTTCATACAATCCTGTATACTATTGCTATCCTATAAGAAAGAGGGACATCCATGTTATGAAAACAATTACCGGTTATTTGAAGCCATATACCGGTCGGATGATCTTGGGATTCATTGTAAAGGTTCTAGGAACCTTCATGGACCTAGGATTGCCTTGGGTATTGGCCTACATGATTGACGAAGTGATTCCCCAAAACAGCTATCCGTTGATCGCGTTTTGGGGTGTAGTCATGCTGATTCTCGCCGTAGGCGCCCGTACATTCAATGTCAAGGCGAATCAGATGGCTTCTAAAGTTGGTCGGGATGCGATTGTCAACATTCGCCACGATCTGTTTACACGCATTCAGAACCTTTCCGGACGGCAGCTGGACTATTTCGGGATTCCTTCTCTGATTTCCCGTATGTCCACCGATACATACAATATTCACAGTACCATCGGGCGACTGCAGCGTCTAGGGGTACGAGCGCCGATCATCCTGATCGGCGGCATCGTCATCACCTTCACCATGGAACCGGTACTGACGCTGATTCTCCTGGCCTGTTTACCCATCATTGGCTGCGGGATCTGGCTGATTTCTCGCAAAGGATTACCTATGTACCAGGTACTTCAGAAAAAGATCGACTCTATGGTTCGCGTCGTTCGTGAAAACATTACAGGCGTGCGCGTTATTAAAGCCTTATCCAAAAATGATTATGAACGCCGTCGTTTCCAAGGCGTCAATACAGCCGTATGCGATCAGGAATTCCGCGCCGGACGTACCATGGGTGCGATGAATCCCATGATGAATATGGTATTAAACGGCGCGCTGACTGTCATGATCGTTCTGGGCGCTTACAGAGTCAACGCGGGACATACGGAAGTCGGCACCATCATGGCGTTTCTATCTTATTTCACGATGATCCTGAACGCTGTCATGTCGATCAACCGTATTTTCATTGACCTATCGAAATCGACTGCTTCCGCGTCTCGTATTCGAGAAGTCCTGAATACTCCGTCTGATCAGCCCGTACGGGAGATTCCCCAGGAAGATTCTCCCTACCATATCGAGTTCCGCGATGTTTCTTTCTCTTATAATCCGCACGATGAGGCCGAAGAAGTGCCCGACTGTCTGTCTCACATCTCCTTTGCACTGAAAAAGGGAGAAAGTCTGGGCATCATCGGTTCTACCGGCTGTGGTAAAACAACCATTATCAACTTGCTCATGCGATTTTATGATGTGGATCAGGGCGATGTACTGATTGAAGGCCGCAATGTCCAAACATTCGAACTGGCCGAACTGCGCCAGCATTTTGGCGTTGTTTTCCAGAATGATGTATTATTTGCGGATACGATCTTTGAAAACATTAACTTTGGCCGCGGACTCACTCGTAAAGAAGTCGCCGCTGCTGCTGAATACGCGCAGGCCCTTCCCTTCATCGAAAATCTGTCAAAGGGATTTGATTCCGAAGTGGCTGCTATGGGAACCAACTTCAGTGGCGGGCAGAAGCAACGCATGTTGATATCCAGAGCCTTGGCGGCTCATCCTGAGATCTTGATACTGGATGATTCTTCCAGCGCATTAGACTATAAGACAGATGCTGCTCTACGAAAAGCCCTGCGAGAGCACTTCACAGGGACAACCAGCATTATTGTGGCTCAACGCATCAGTTCCATCTACCAGTGTGATCACGTCATGGTCTTAGAGGATGGACAGTGTGTAGGCTATGGAACCCACGAAGAACTGATGAAAAACTGTGAGATCTATCGCGAGATCCATGAGTCTCAGATGCGGGCAGAAGCCTGACGGAAGTAAAAAAGGAGTGATGATATATGCCACCGAGGGCGAATGGACCTAAAACTTTCGGAGCAGGAGGCGGAAAACCTAAAGACGCAAAATATACGCTGCTTCGCTTGGGCAAATATTTACTGAATTATAAATGGCTGTTACTGGCCGCTATTCTCATCAGTATGACCAGTAATGTTCTGGCGCTGATCGGCCCTATGCTCAGCGGATACGCGATCGACGCAATCGAGCTGGGTGGCGTCGGTGGGGTTGATTTTCCGACTGTATTTTACTATGCGGCCTGGATGATCGTGTTCTATATCGGTTCCGCTCTGCTTTCCTACCTATTATCCGTTTTAATGATGTATACGACACAAAAAATCGTCGGCAAAATGCGTAAAGACGTATTTGAAAAATTAATGAGACTGCCGGTTGGTTACTATGACAGATACCTGGCGGGAGACATCCTGAGCCGTATCTCCTACGACATTGATACGATCAATGTATCTTTGTCAACCGATTTAGTGCAGATCTTTTCCAGCGTCATTACCGTAGTGGGATCTTTTGTCATGATGGTTGTCATTTCACCCTATCTGGTGATCGTTATGCTGGTGACCATTCCATTATCCATCCTATACAC
>CALBGL010000051.1 GCA_937892735.1 uncultured Clostridia bacterium
TGCCTGACAAACTTTAATAATTCTTTTAATACATATGCGACGACGTATGAGATCGTAGACGCGTATTTGGGAGAGAGCAATGGGGAATGGCACCAGCGCTGGCGAAAGATCATCGGGGATATTTTCACACAGAATCCGGAGAACATGAAAATGCTGAACGGAGACCCGATACCGAATACGACGCCTTCTCATCCCTTGACAGACTACGCGGGAACCTATCATAACGCTTGTTATGGCGATATCGTCATTACAAGGCAGGAAGATGGGCTGCATTTCTTGTATAACAAAGAGGAGAGCACGCTGCAGCATTTCCATTATGACACGTTCCAGATTCATAATCCACAGGCGTTGTTTGCGGATATGAATATTCGGTTTAATACGAATCGCAAGGGACGTATTGATGGCATCGAATTTGGCATCGCGTTGAATCCGGAGGCTAAAGATGAGTTCTTTGTGAAGCAGGAGGAGGCATGAAATTGAAGAATCCGGAGATGATAAACAAATTGCGGGAGCGCATCCTGGAACAGTTGAAAAAATGGGATGTTCCTTCTATTTCCATTTGTATTATAAAGGACCATGAGGTCTGTATGGCAGAAGGGATTGGCAAGAAGGATCAGGAAGCCGGGATTAGTGCCGACGCAATGACGCTGTATCAGATTGCGAGCTGTACCAAGGCGTTCACGGCGGCGGCGGTGGCTATGCTGGCTACAGAGGAAAAGCTGGATATGGATCGGCCGGTGCGGGACTACATCCCTTCGTTTCGCCTGCATGACGAGTATGCGACCGCGCATCTTACAGTACGAGATTTTCTGTCCCATCGCAGCGGCTTGCCGCGGCATGAATATGCCTGGTATGGGACGGGGTTCTCGCGAGACGAGCTCATGGATCATCTGAAGGATCTGTGGCTGACCGCCCCCATTCGCTACAAGTTTCAATACAGCAATTTTAATTATCTGATTGCCGGAGCGTTGATCGAGGCAGTAAGCGGTATGAAGTTTGAGGAGTATCTGGAACAGAAGATTCTCCGGCCATTGGGAATGACGCGTTCCAAGGTGTATATCGAGGGGATCCGTTCGGCGGACAACAAGGCGTTGCCCTATGACCATACCGAGGAATATACGATGAAAGGGATTCGACGGATTGATTTCTACAAATCACCGGCAGAGAATGCGGAATCCCGGACAGGCGACCCGACAGCCGCTGCGGGATGTATTTCCTCCTGTGCGCAGGATATGGCACATTGGCTGCAGTTTATGATGGGAGATGGAAAATGGAACGGCAAGCAGCTCATTCGGCCGGATCTGATGCAGCTGCTCACGACGCCACATATCACGCTGGCGGATAGTCCGCTATACGCGCCGCAGCGTTCCATGAATTCGTATGCGCTTGGATGGCAGGTTCATAGTTATCGAGGACACAAGATGTGTGAGCATGGTGGGAATATCAATGGATTCACGACAGAGACGGCTTTCCTGCCGGAACTCGGACTGGGTGTGTTTGTCAGTGCCAATATGGATGTGACGCTGCTGGCAGATGCCATCGTGCTGGATGTCTTCGATGGATTCCTGGATCAAGAAGACACGGACTGGTATGCCAGACTGTATCAAGGGAATGAGGAGATGTTTGCCTCAGTACGTGCAGCCTTTGCCGCACCGGCAGAACAGGCGGTATCAAACACGCGGCCCTCGCATCCGCTGGCAGATTATGTGGGCGATTATGAGAGGCCGGGATACCGACGCGTGCGGATTGAGAGCACGGAAAAAGGGCTTCGGATCGATTTCAATTCTTTTATTGTCGATTTGACGCATCGTCATTATGATACTTTTGTGACAGAAGGTGTCATCGGTGAATTGCCAGCGGGCCTCCCGGTAACATTTGGGATGGATTCCGAAGGCAGGATTCGTACCGTTTCCATGAAGCTGGGCAGTGAATCGGGACTCGGGCCAATTGTATTTACTAAGAAATGAGGGGGAAAAGCGATGACGGATCAGCAGTTTTTTGAACAGTTTGGACAGAAAGTGCAGGATGGCTTGGCGTTATGGGATAGTCCTTCGGTCGCCATAGGCGTCATCAAGGATGGCAAGGTGGTACTGTGTGAAGGGTATGGCGTAAGAGATGTGGAACAGAAGCTTCCAGCCACGAGAGAGACACTGTATCAGATTGGAAGCTGTTCGAAAGCCTTTACGTCGGCGCTCGTGGCGATTATGGTGGATCAGGGGAAACTGGATTGGGATACCCCGATTCGTAAATATGTGCCAGAGGTGACACTTTACGACGCATTCACCAGTGAGAACTGTACGCTGCGGGATCTTTTGAGCCATAGAACGGGAATTCCGCGTCATGAGTATTCCTGGTACCGTACGGACTTCACGCGTAAGGAACTGGTAGAACATATGAAGTATCTGGAGCCGAATCAGCCGTTTCGGACGAAGTTTCAGTACAACAATTACGGATATATTCTGGCCGGCTATATTGTGGAGAAGCTGACAGGCAAGACCTATGAGGAATGTTTGGACGAGTATCTGTTCCGGCCTCTGGGAATGGATCGGAGTTGCTGCTTCATTGATGACATCGAACAGAATCCAGATCATGCGGAACCTTACGATCGACCGGAAGGCGGCGATGGCATGTATGGGCTGAAGAAGATTCCTTTCTATCGGGCCAGCAGAGAAGATAAGGCGACAGGAACCGGTGCGCCCTTCGCGGCGGCCGGCGCGATTGATTCTTGCGCAGAGGATATGCTGAAATGGGTACGGCTGCATCTTCAGGGCGGTAAGACGCCTGACGGTAGGCAGATCATCAGCCAGGCCGCGATGGATGAAATGCATAAACCGAGCATGATCTTGCAGGCTCCGCTGGACATGCCCATGGAGGAGACGCAGTTTTGCTGTTACGGTATGGGATGGTTTACGGAAGTCTTCCGAGGACACAAGATTCTGCAGCATGGCGGTAATATAGATGGATTCTCCGGATTTACCAGCTTTGTACCGGATCTGAACCTGGGCGTGGTTGCCTATACCAATCTGAACAGCAGCTTTCTGCATTATGCATTGGCAAGAACCATTATCGATCATTACCTGGGCATTGAGGATGGAGATTGGGTGAAGCGATATCATGATTTCGTAGCAGAACGTCATGGAGATACGCAGAAGGTGATGGAGCGTTTCACAGGGAAGCAAGTAGAAGGGACACACCCTTCTCATGCGCTGGCGGATTTTACGGGAACCTATGAGCGGGATGGCTACAGTCCCTGCGTCATTCGCATGCAGGATGAGACGTTGATCATGGAGTTCCTGGATCGGCCCAATACGCTGCGGCATTTCCATTACGATACTTTTGTCACTACGGATATTGTCGGGGAGTTGCCGCCGGGAATCCCGGTGCATTTCCATACGGCAGAAGTGGGAGGCGGGATCGATTCGCTGGCCATGCCGCTAGTGACAGAGGCTGGAGGCGCGTTGGTACGTTTTGCGAAAAAGAACTGACAGACGAGGAATTTATAGCAAAGGAGCGGTAGAATGAGCCGATATATTTTGAAACGGCTGCTATACATGATACCCATGCTGTTTTGTGTGATATTGATGGTATTTCTGATTATGTCTCTGACGCCAGGGGATCCGGCGACCAATATTTTGCCGATGACAACACCCCTGGAAGTCAAGGAGGCTTTCAATGAAAGTGTGGGGTTCACGGGAAATCTCATCGATAGATTTTGGTATTATCTGAAGGGGCTGTTTACTGGCAATGTGATTTCCTATAGTTCCCAGGCGAATATTTTTTCAGAAATCGCAATCCGGTTTCCGCTGACGCTCCGATTGGGGCTGATTTCTTTTAGTATTTCCGCGGTTCTGGGGGTTGCGCTGGGTATTTTAAGCGCGGTGAAGCAGTATTCCTTTTTGGATACGACGGTGACCGTTTTCGCGGTATTATTTGCGTCGATTCCTTCCTTCTTCGTCGCGATGTGTCTGCTGCTCCTTTTCTCTGTACATTGGGGGCTTCTGCCCTCTTTCGGCATTGACAGCGTGAGATCGTATATTTTGCCGGTGACGACGCTGGTTTTGTCCAGTATTCCCGTACTGAGCCGAATGACGCGGTCGGCGATGCTAGATGCTATGAATCAGGATTATATCCGTACCGCGAGAGCCAAGGGATGCAGTGAGAAAAGAGTGATCTGGAAGCATGCATTGAAAAATGCCAGCCTGCCGATTATCACTTTGTTGCTTACGGGGTTTGCCAGCATTCTGGGAGGTTCCGTGATTGTAGAGAGTATTTTTACGATTCCGGGAATCGGAACCTATATGCTGGACGCCATCAACGCGAAGGATGTGCCGGTGGTCATGACCTGCGCTCTTCTGTTGGCTTTTATTTTCATGATCGTCATGGTATTGATGGATATCTTCTTTGCGTTGATTGATCCGAAGCTGAGAGCGAGGTATAAAGCATGAGGAGTCAACAGAAAGCGTATAAAGAGATGATTCATCACTCGAGGGACAGTCTGTTTCGCGATGTGGCGAAACGCTTTGTGAGGAATAAGGCGGCGGTATTGGGACTCATCATTCTTGTGGTGATTCTATTTGTTATCATCTTCGCCAATTTTCTGGTGCCGGAAGAGCTGGTCACAGCTTATGATACGCAGGCGCGTCTGGAGGGGCCCAGCGCGAAACATTGGTTCGGTACGGATAATCTGGGAAGAGATATTTTTGCCCGTGTATTATATGGGGCGAGAATCACCGTAGGAATCAGTGTGGGCGCTACCTTGATTTCTCTTCTGATTGGGGCGGTATTGGCCTCCGTATGTGCTTTATCCAAAAAAATGGATTTTATCATCATGCGGATCATGGATGTGGTATCCTGCGTCCCCTCTGTTTTGTTGGCGCTGGTTTTGCTGGCGATTCTGGGGGGCAGTGTATGGAACATGATGCTGACACTAATGATTGTTTCGGTGCCGGGATTTGCTACGAGAATTCGTTCGGTTCTCCTGAGCGTTGTAGAGCAGGATTATGTAAAAGCGGCCAGGGTGAGTGGAACCAGGAAACTTTCACTGGTTCTTCGTCATGTGTTGCCGAACGCGCTGGATCCCATCATTGTAGATGCTACGATGACGATTTCCAGTATGCTGCTCTCGGCAGCGGGATTATCCTTCATTGGGATGGGGGTTTCTCCTCCGTCTCCGGAATGGGGCGCCATGCTGAACTACGCGCAGGGATATTTTCGGACGAATCCGCATACTGCCATTTTCCCAGGCATTGCCATCGCTCTTACGGCCCTGTCTATTAATCTGGTAGGAGATGGCCTGCGAGACGCGTTGGATCCGAAGGCGATTAAATAGGGAGAGGTATCATGAGCGAAAGAGAAGTATTACTCGATGTGCAGGAACTATCCGTAGATTTCCGGATGGATCGCAAAACGACGCTGCGCGCGGTACGGGAAGTATCCTTTCAGGTTTACAAAGGAGAGACACTGGGAATCCTGGGAGAAAGCGGATGTGGCAAGAGCGTAACCTGCATGTCCATTTTAAGGCTGGAGCCGGAAAAGACCACCCGGTATCCCAGCGGGAGGATCTTGTTTGGCAATCGGGATCTGCTGACGTTGGCCACGAAGGAGTTGGGAAAGATTCGTGGCAATGAGATCGGCATGATCTTTCAGGAACCGATGACAGCCATGAATCCGCTGTTTACCATTGGAGATCAGATGATGGAGGTGCTTCGCATTCATCATCCGCATATGGAGAAGAAAGAAGCCTACGAGCAGTGTGTCCGGATGATCGAGAATGTGAAGATTCCGAATCCACAGCGAATCATGAAATCCTATCCGTTTTCATTAAGCGGCGGTATGCTGCAGCGGGTCATGATCGGAATGGCTATGTTGAATCGGCCGAAACTTTTGATCTGTGATGAACCTACAACAGCTTTGGATGTGACGATTCAGGCACAGGTTTTGGATCTGATGAATCAGCTTAAGCGGGAACAGGAAATGTCGATTATTTTTGTTACCCATGACTTAGGGGTCATCAGCGAGATGGCGGATCGTGTCATGGTCATGTACGGGGGACGTAAATGTGAGGAAGCATTGTCCCAGTCCCTGTTTCAGGAGCCGTTGCATCCGTATACACAGGGACTGATCCGGTCACATCCCCGGCCAGGAGAAAAACGAGAGCGACTGGAGGTCATTCCCGGCAGCGTTCCGGCACTGAAGGATATGCCGGCAGGGTGTCCGTTCCATAATCGGTGTCCCTATGCCAGCGATGAGTGTAAAGAAACATTTCCGGTGTATGAAGAAGCGCTCCCGGATCATTGGGTTGCCTGTCATCACTGGAGAAAGGCGGCTTCCCATGGATGAGAAAGAAATTCTGAAAAAACAGGTGAATCCCTATTTCCTGGAAGCGGAAAATCTGACGATGCATTTTCCAGCGAAGGCAGATGCTCTTGGGCGACCGATTAGCCTGATTCATGCCGCGGATGACGTATCCTTTTGCGTTCCCAAGGGAAAGACACTGGGAGTGGTGGGAGAGAGCGGATGCGGAAAGTCTACGGTAGGCAAGATGCTCATGGACATTTATCATCCGACCAGCGGACGGATTCTGTATGATGGCGTAGACATCACAAATCTGAAGGGAAAGGAAAGACGGCCCTATATACAGAAGATGCAGTTGGTATGGCAGGATCCGTATTCATCTCTGGATCCCCGTATGCGCGCGGGGGACATCATCGCGGAAGGCATGAAGAACTTTGGCCTGGTGAAAAGCGCGGCGGAGAGGAAGGAAAAGGTAGAACGTCTGATGGAGATGTGCGGACTATTTCCGGATCAGGCGCAGTATTATCCTCATCAGTTTTCCGGTGGACAGAGACAGCGTATCTGTATTGCCAGGGCGCTCTCCACCAATCCGGAATTCATTGTCTGCGATGAGGCGGTATCCGCGCTGGATGTGTCCATACAGGCACAGATTATCAATCTGCTGAAGGATCTGCAGGATCAGTTGGCGTTGACATACCTATTTATCTCTCATGATCTGAATATCGTACAGTTTATCAGTGATGAGATCATCGTCATGTATCTGGGACAGATCGTGGAGAGAGGAACGACGGATAAGGTATATGGGAATTGTGCTCATCCCTATACCCAGGCGCTATTTTCTGCCACTCCCGCCTTCACACCGGAAGAGAAGCAGAAAAAGAAACGAATTCTTCTGGAGGGAGATGTGATTTCGCCGGTGGATCCGCCGGCGGGCTGTCGTTTTCGCAGCCGATGTCCCTATGCTAGGGAATGCTGCCAGGAGGAGCCGCAGTGGCAGGAAGTGGAAGAAAACCACTATGTGCGGTGCCACTTGTTTGATCAAGGCGCGAAAAACGTTTGATAATATTGAGTTTTTGGAGGAGAGAAAATGAAGAAAAGATCTTTTTGTGCGATGCTGATGGCAGGCCTGATGGTGATTTCCAGTTTGGCGGGCTGTCAGCCAGCTTCCAGTAATTCCAATAGCGGATCATCTGGAAACGCGTCAGAGACCCGTCCGACAACGAATGGAAAGGAAGAGAATTCCTTTACACTGGCGGTGGAGGACCAGGTGACTTCTTTTGATCCGGAATTGTTTACACTGCAGGTAGAAGATTCTGTGATTGTACAGATGTATGAGCCTTTGTTTTATGTAATGAATGATGGCAGTATTGGCAACGTATTGCTGGAATCCTATACGGAGAATGAGGATGGATCGGTGGATTTTGTATTGAAGAGTGATATACAATTTCATTCCGGAGATATTTTGACGGCTGAGGATGTGGAGTATACATTAAGCCGATGTGAGAATTCTACGCTCTGTGCTCCGGTATACAGTGCGGTGAAGATGACAATTGAGGATGACACGCACTTTACTTGGACATTTGAAGGTGCCTCTTTCGCAGATTTGGCCTCTTATGTGCAAAGCATGGGGATTGTGAATAAGTCCTATTGTGAGACAGTTCTAGAGAACCCGACGGATAATCTGCAGTTTAACGTGGATGGAACAGGCGCCTATTGCCTGGAGTCTGTGGCGGATAACGGCGATGTAACATTAAAGCGTTTTGAAAATTATCATGATACAGTGTCTATTGACACACTATACTTCCGTTTTGTGTCTGGAAATATGGAAATGGCATTTGAGTCGGGCGATCTGGACTATACAACATATACAGCGGCTAACGCAGATTTGATCGAGAGTTATTCGAATGTCTCCACCTCTTCGCAGGAGGCCAATAACGTGGTTTTTATCACTTTGAATTGTGCGGAAGGAATGCCGACCAGCGATATTCGGGTGCGACAGGCGGTAGCGTATTGCTTGAATCGTGAGGAACTGACGGAGATCGCCAGTAATGGTTCCGGAACGGCAGCCTATAATTTGTCCACACCCTTGGTAAACTATTATGATGATGTGTGCGATCATTTTGAGACGAATGTGGAGACCGCGAATGATCTTTTAAGTCAGGCCGGATATTCGGAGAGTAATCCCGTAGAACTCACATTGATCTGTATGTCAGCACAAACAGATTGGATTGCCGCCTGTGAAATGATAAAAGAAGAATTGGAACAGTCTTATTTTACGGTGAATATTGAGGAAATCTCGGATACGTCCCGGTTCTTCATAGGGGATTTCGATCTGGGAATGATCTCTATAGGTTTGACGAATCAGTTTACCAGTTACTCCGCGCTGTTTGATACAGCCTCGGGACTGAATCTGTCCATGTACGAGGATCCCGATGTGCTGGAGGCGTTTTCCGCCATCAGCGATGAGGCTACGACGCAGAATGCGATGAAAGTAGCGACAGAATCTTTAGCTTATATTCCGATCTACTATCCTACAATTTATTTCGCGTTTGATGGAGATTTGAATACAGGGGAATTCTATACTTCTGTCAGTACATTCTTATATAAGGATTTTTCCTGGAAGGAATAATCATGGAATACAAAATGGCCGGCGTACCGAGAAGGGCGCCGGCGTTTTTTGATCTAAAAAATGCAGAATTTGAAAATTACTCTTGCATTTCTCGTCCATGTGAGATATAATATCAATTTGTAAGCCCGTTTTACGGGTGGAGTCTGCCCTTGCGGCAGCAATTGTAAACTTCTCTACAGCGGAGAAGGAGGAAAATTTATAGGAGGTGCTTGAAGAAAATGGCACGTATTGCTGGTGTTGATTTGCCCAGAGAGAAGCGCGTTGAGATCGGTCTGACCTATATCTATGGTATTGGCCGTGCCAGCTCAAATCGTATCCTGGCAGAAGCAGGTATCGATCCAGATACCCGTGTGCGCGATCTGACAGATGAGCAGGAAGCAAAGCTGAGAGAGATCATTGATCGGACTCAGATTGTGGAAGGCGATCTACGCAGAGAAGTCGCGATGAACATTAAGAGACTGACAGAAATTGGCTGCTATCGTGGAATTCGTCACAGGAGAGGTCTGCCTGTCCGTGGCCAGAATACCAAGAATAACGCCCGTACCCGGAAAGGCCCGAAGAGAACTGTGGCCAACAAGAAGAAGTAATCAGGAGGTTAGGAAATGGCAAAGAAGTCTGCAGGTGGAGCTGCAAAGAAAGTTTTGCGCCGTCGTAACCGTAAGAATGTGGATCGGGGTCAGGCGCATATTCAGTCTACGTTTAACAATACAATCGTAACCCTTACCGATACCGCGGGGAACGCTCTTTCTTGGGCGAGCGCAGGTGGTCTGGGCTTCAGAGGTTCTCGTAAGAACACGCCTTTTGCTGCGCAGATGGCGGCAGAGACGGCTGCGAAGGCTGCTATGGAGCATGGTTTGAAGACGGTTGAAGTATTTGTAAAGGGCCCCGGCGCGGGACGTGAGTCCGCGATTCGTGCTCTGCAGGTCGCTGGTCTTGAGGTGACCATGATCACGGATGTGACACCGGTTCCGCATAATGGATGCCGCCCGCCGAAGCGTAGAAGAGTCTAATTAGGAGGTATTAGGAAGATGGCAGTAAATAGAGTTCCTGTGCTGAAAAGATGCAGATCGCTCGGTTTGGATCCGATTTACCTGGGGATTAACAAGAAATCCAAGAGAGAATTAAAGAGAGCCAACCGTAAGGTGAGCGAATATGGTCTGCAGCTGAGAGAAAAGCAGAAAGCAAAGTTTATATATGGAGTTCTGGAGCGTCCTTTCCGCAACTACTATGAGAAGGCGGTTAAGATGCAGGGAATGACTGGTTTGAATCTGATGATCATGCTGGAGATGAGACTGGATAATGTGATGTTTCGTCTTGGCTTTGCAAGAACCCGTATGGAGGCCCGTCAGATTGTAGATCATAAGTTTGTACTGGTCAATGGTAAGCAGGTCAATATTCCATCTTATCAGGTGAAGGTGGGAGATACCATCGAGATCAAGGAGAAGTGTAAGACGTATCAGAGAATGAAGGATATTTTGGACGCAACGGCAGGACGGCTGGTGCCCGACTGGTTGGATTGTGACGTAGAGGCATTAAAGGCAACGGTAAAGGCACTGCCTACGCGTGAAGCCATCGATGTTCCGGTGGATGAGATGCTGATCGTCGAGTTGTATTCTAAATAATTAACGTGTAGATAGTAAAGGAGGGCCCCTGTGTTAGAATTTGAAAAACCACGCATTGAAGTGTCAAAGGTTAGCGAAGACGGGATGTACGGCTGTTTCGTCGTAGAACCGTTGGAGAGAGGTTATGGAATCACGTTAGGGAACTCTTTGCGCAGAATCATGCTTTCGTCCTTACCGGGAACAGCAGTTTCCAGCATTAAGATTGATGGAGTGCTCCATGAGTTCTCCACCATTCCCGGGGTGAAGGAGGATGTGGCGGAGATCGTATTGAATCTGAAGAACCTGGCCCTGAAGGCGAACGAGGATTTTACGGAGCCTCATACGGCGTACATCGATTTCTGTGGAGAAGGCGTTGTACATGCTTCCGATATCAAGATCTCTTCCGATATCCAGATTATGAATCCTGATTTGGTAATTGCTACGTTGTCCGGCGGTCAGGACACGCATTTGTCCATGGAGCTTACCATTACTACCGGACGCGGCTATGTGGGAGCGGATAAGAATAAGAAAGATGATCAGGCTGTCGGTGTGATACCGATAGACTCACTCTACACTCCTGTGCAGCGTGTGAATTTCACGGTGGAAAATACGCGTGTCGGTCAGATCACGGATTATGATAAGCTGACGCTGGAAGTATGGACCAAGGGTACCATTACTCCGCAGGACGCGGTGAGCTTAGCCGCGAAGGTGATGAACGATCACTTGGCGCTGTTCATTGATCTGTCAGATAATGCCCGTAATACGGAAATCATGGTAGAGAAGGAAGAGGATCAGAAGGAGAAAGTTCTGGAGATGACGATCGAGGAACTGGATCTGTCGGTTCGTTCGTATAATTGCCTGAAGCGTGCGGGTATAAATACCGTTGAAGATCTGACCAACAAGTCAGAAGAAGAGATGATGAAGGTCCGCAACCTGGGCCGGAAGTCTTTGGATGAAGTATTGGGCAAACTGGAAGAGCTGCACTTGAAACTGAAGCCCAGTGAAGAATAAACTTCAACTGAAGTTTGGACAATTATTGATTTTTTCAGGAGGTATATTATGGCTGGATACAGAAAGCTTGGAAGAACTTCTTCTCAGCGTAAAGCGATGCTGCGAAGCCTGACAACGGATTTGTTGTATCATGGCCGGATCACCACCACCGTTACGAGAGCGAAGGAAGTTCGCCGTCAGGCTGAAAAGCTGATTACGCTGGCTGTTCGTGAGAAGGATAATTATGAAACCGTAACCGTGACCCAGAAGGTTCCCAAGAAGACTGCTGATGGAAAGCGTGTGAAGGAAGTTGTGGATGGTAAGAAAGTTACCGTATATGAGGATGTGACTAAGACCATCAAGAAGGATAAGCCATCTCGTCTGCATGCCCGCAGGCAGATGCTGCAGGTATTTTATGATGTCGTGGAGACCCCTAAGGATGGCGTGAAGAAGCGTACACTGTCCAAGAAGGTGGATATGCCCGCGAAGATGTTCGATGAGATTGGACCGAAGTATGAAAAGCGTAACGGCGGTTATACCCGTATCGTGAAGGTTGGCCCCAGAAAGGGCGACGGCGCTGAGATGGCGATCATCGAATTGGTATAAGAGATCCGTTAAGGAGTTCGCCGAAGGGTGGGCTCCTTTTCTTTATAGGACTTTGTGGGATCCGGCGGACGCCATAGCGCCGCCAGGAGAAAGGAATAGAATCCATGGAATTTATGATCGAAGCAAAGGATCTGACCTTTGAATATCCGGTATATGATGAAAACGGCAGCGAGACCGGAACCGTGCGGGCCGTTGACCAGATGAATATCCTGGTGCAAAAAGGGGAGTTTGTGGCGGTTCTGGGCCATAACGGCTCGGGCAAATCCACCTTTGCCAGACATATCAATGCCTTATTTCTGCCCACTTCGGGGACGATTCTGGTGGACGGGATGGATACAAAGGACGATACAAAGATATGGGACATCCGAAAGAATGCAGGCATGGTTTTTCAGAATCCGGATAATCAGATTATTGCCTCTGTTGTGGAAGAAGATGTGGCCTTTGGCCCGGAGAATCTGGGATTCGCACCGGCAAAAATCCGAGAGAATGTGGAAGCATCGCTAAAGAGCGTGCATATGGAAGCCTATCGGGAAGCTTCCCCGAACAAACTGTCGGGCGGACAGAAACAGCGTGTGGCAGTAGCTGGAATTCTGGCGATGGAACCGGAATGCATCATTCTGGACGAGCCCACGGCCATGCTGGATCCTTCGGGACGGCGAGAAGTCATGGAGACGATCGAATATCTGAATCAGGAAAAGAAGATGACGATCATTTATATCACCCACCACATGGAGGAGGCCGCACAGGCGGATCGGATCGTCGTAATGGATCATGGTCATGTGGTGATGAGCGGAAAACCTCGCCAGGTGTTTACGCAGGTGGATCGTATGAAGGAACTCGGCTTGGATGTGCCCCAAGCCACGGAACTGGCCTGGAGGCTGCGTAAGCGAGGCATCATGGTGCCCCAGGATATTATGACGATGGAGGAGATGACAGAAGCCCTATGCCGATTGAAGTAAAAGACGTAAGTTATTTGTATGAAGCGGGAACCCCCTTCGAAAAAGAGGCCCTTAGTCATGTCAGCCTTACGATTGAGCAGGGAGAGTTCATCGGCTTGATTGGTCATACGGGCTCCGGAAAATCCACACTGATTCAGCATCTCAACGCGCTTTTGGCACCCAGCAGCGGACAGGTGCTCTATCATGGTCAGGATATTTTTGAGGAAAGTGCCAAGGAACGCCGCAGACAGATCCGACAGAAGGTAGGATTGGTATTTCAGTACCCGGAGCATCAGCTCTTCGAGATGACGGTGTGGAAGGATGTGGCCTTTGGTCCCACAAATATGAAGCTTTCGGAGAGTGAAATCAAAGAGCGGGTGGAGTGGTCCATGGAGCTTGTGGGGCTGGGGCCGGAATACTATGAAAAATCGCCTTTTGATCTATCCGGCGGTCAGAAACGCCGTGTGGCGGTAGCAGGGGTACTGGCGATGCGGCCGGAATATCTGATCCTGGATGAGCCGGCGGCAGGGTTGGATCCCCGGGGGCGTGACGAGCTTTTTGATAGAATCGCCATGCTTCGAGATAAGACGGGGATGACGGTGGTGCTGGTATCGCATAGTATGGAAGATGTGGCTCGTTATGTGGAGCGTATCCTCGTCATGGATCATGGACATCTTCGCTATGACGATACACCGGGGGAGGTATTCCAGCATAAGGAAGAGCTAGAGGCTATGGGTTTGGCCGTACCTAAGATTGCGGAACTAGGCGTTATGCTGCGTCGTAAAGGATACGATATTCCGAAAGATATTATCCGTATGGAGGAGATGGAAGATGTGCTGGTTCGTCTCTTTGGAAAGGAGGCGCGTTCATGATTCGAGATATCACCATCGGACAGTACTATCCGGTGGATTCTCCGATCCATCGTCTGGATCCCCGTGTCAAGCTCGCCGCCACCTTTTTGTTTATTATCGGTATCTTCTGTGTTGATAATTTCCTGGGGTTCGGTCTCGCGATTCTCATGCTGGCTTTGGTGGTCTATAAAGCGAAGATTCCATTTTCCTATTTATTGCGCGGCCTGAAGGCCATCTTCATCCTGCTGATCTTCTCCGTGGTGATGAACCTGTTTTTGAATCGGCAGGGGGAAGAGTTGGTTTCTTTCTGGATCTTCACGATCACAGACCAGGGGGTGTACACAGCCGCCTTCCTGGGGCTGCGCCTGATTCTTTTGGTACTCGGCAGTTCTGTCATGACGCTGACTACGACGCCGCTGGAACTGACAGATGGTATTGAAAAAGCGATGCGGCCCCTGAAGAAGATTCGAGTACCTGTACATGAGATTGCCATGATGATGAGCATTGCCCTGCGGTTCATTCCGATCCTGCTGGAAGAAACGGATAAGATTATGAAGGCTCAGCAGGCGCGCGGGGCGGATTTTGAGAGTGGCAATATCCTGCAGCGGGCGAAGAGTATGGTGCCTATTTTGGTGCCCCTGTTTATCTCGGCCTTTCGTCGGGCGGACGATCTGGCGACGGCAATGGAAGCTCGGTGTTATCGAGGCGATGTGGGGAGGACACGCATGAAGGAAATGGTCTATCGCGTGCAGGATAAGATCGCCTATGTCATTATTTTTGGAGGGCTTGCGATTCTCATCGTCAGCCGTTTCGTACCCTCGTTGCCAGAAATCTTGCGGGCGGTGGGAATTTTATGAGCCGTCGGATTCGGATGACGATTGCCTATGATGGCACGAGATATGCGGGTTGGCAGCGCCAGAAGAATGGCATCGCGGTGCAGCAGCGTCTGGAAGAGGCGTTCTATACCCTTTTTCACGAAAAAGTGGCGGTGGACGCCTCGGGGCGTACGGACGCTGGTGTGCATGCCTGGGGACAGGTCGCGGCAGTCACGTTGGAACATTCGATTCCGATCGAGCGTCTGGCTTTGGCCCTCAATAGCCAACTGCCGGAAGACATCCGCGTGATGGAAGCCACAGAGACCGCGCCCGACTTTCACCCGCAGTTTCAGGCTAAGCGAAAAACGTATCGATACACCTATTTCAACGGACCGTTTCTGCCACCGCAGTACCGTTTTTACATGGCACATATCCATGAACCGATGGACATGGCCCGTATGAATGAGGCGGCAAAGGCATTGCTGGGTGAGCATGACTTCACGGCTGTCAGTTCGGCTCAGCGCACTTCTAAAACCACGGTCCGCCGTATTTATGATGCCAGTGTCTATCGCGATGTGGCGGATCCCCGTGTGATTCAGATCGAAGTGACAGGCAATGGTTTTCTGTATAACATGGTTCGTATCATCGCGGGGACTCTGGCAGATATCGGCCGTGGCCGTATGCCCGTATCGGCCCTGGCAGATGCGCTGCAGAAAAAAGACCGTACACTCGCAGGGGTGACGGCGCCGCCCCAGGGATTATCTTTGATGCGCGTCTTTTATGAATGATGAAAAAACTGCTTCGCAGAGGATGCGAAGCAGCTTTTTTATTGGGACGCGGGATGATGATACACTGCGCCGCGTAGTATCATCGAAATGAAGGATTTTGGGCCGCGAT
>CALBGL010000052.1 GCA_937892735.1 uncultured Clostridia bacterium
CAGAGAGTCAATCCGGATGCCAGAACACATCTGAAAGAGATCCGAGGTTATTTGCGGAATGGTGAGATAGAAAAGGCAGAAAAATGGGCGCAGCTGACACTGACCGGTGTGCCAGATGGAGAACGGCACTATGAACCGCTGTGCGATATGATCTTGTTATGTCGGACAACGGGAATCCCGTTGTCGAATCTAAACGGCTTGCGGGGACTGAATGAGAAATCCATGGAGAGGTATCATGTGGAGGCGGAAGACTATCATAGAGAGCTGTCGTTGATCACGGGAGTCCATAGGGTAACCTATACACTGGATGGCATAGAGATGGCGAGGGAATGCTTT
This sequence comes from uncultured Clostridia bacterium, assembly GCA_937892735.1. Lineage (GTDB taxonomy): Bacteria > Bacillota > Clostridia > Lachnospirales > Bianqueaceae > Faecimorpha. The sequence goes on from CALBGL010000052.1 coordinate 337, forward strand.
GCCTCCTACCCGGCGGGTGTGATTTGTGTACATATCCAAGGAGATGATACCTACGCGATATTACGCCGTAATCGAACAGGAATCCGGGTAGGACGTGCGGATGCACGTACGTTGACATTAACAGGACGGACGGCGGATGATGGGATCCAATATGTGGCGGCCGTCAGAGCGGTTGGAGAGAATGTCCGCATAGTAGGAGACACGTTGTTGTGTGGTACAGAATGTACACTCTATATTGCCTCGGAAACATCGTTTCGAAGCAAAAATCCGGAAGCGGATTGTTTAGTTCGGCTCGATGCAGCAGAACAAAAGGGTTATGAGAAGTTAAAGAAAGAGCACGAAGCGGATTTCGAAACATATATGAATCGCTGCGGCCTTCGCTTGAAAGCGGATCCTACGTTGGGGGCTTTCCCTACAGATGCGAGAATCCGGCGGGTAGCCGAAGGAAGAATGGATCTGGGACTCATCTGCGATTATTTCGATTTTGGCCGGTATTTGCTGCTTTCCTGCAGCAGGCCGGGAAGTCTGCCCGCCAATCTGCAGGGAATCTGGAATGAATCGTTTCAGCCGCCGTGGGATAGTAAATATACGATCAATATCAATACGGAGATGAACTATTGGCCGACAGAAGTTTGTAATCTATCCGAGATGCATACGCCGCTCTTCGACCATCTGCGGCGGATGTATCCGAGAGGAAGAGAAGCGGCGCGGCAGATGTACGGCGCGGTGAAGGGATGGGTAGCGCATCACAACACGGATATCTGGGGAGACTGTGCGCCGCAGGACACGTATCTTCCGGCGACCTATTGGCCGATGGGAGCGGCCTGGTTATGTCTGCACATCATGGAGCACTATGCATTCACAGGGGATGAAGAGTTCCTGCGGGAATACTATCCACTCATGAAAGAAGCGGCGGACTTTTTCGCGGAGACACTGATAACGGGGCCTGCGGACAGGTTGATGGTATCCCCCTCCTGTTCTCCGGAGAATACCTATGTGCTGGAAGATGGAAGTCGGGGTTGTTTGTGCGAAGGCGCTGCCATGGACAGTCAGATCCTGACGGAACTTTTAGGAGCCATCGAAAAAGCAGCTCGGATTCTAAATGAAGACGCGTCCATTTATAAAAAGCTAAAAGAGAGACTCACACCGGGCGTACAGATCTCATCGGATGGCCGGATCATGGAATGGTATCGGGAATATCAGGAAGCCGATCTCGGACATAGGCATATCTCGCATTTATTCGCCTTATATCCGGGAAGCCAGATTACGCCGCAAAAGACCGCATGGTTTCAGGCAGCGAGACGGACATTGGAGGTGCGCCTCGCTCATGGAGGTGGACATACCGGGTGGAGCCGTGCCTGGATCATCAACATGTGGGCGCGGCTGCTGGACGGGAACAAGGCAGGAGAAAATCTACAGCTTCTCTTGCAGAAATCGACGATGCCGAATCTGATGGATACCCATCCTCCCTTTCAGATCGATGGGAATTTTGGTGGGACGGCCGCCATTGCAGAGATGCTGCTGCAGAGCCATGAAGGCTTTCTGAGGTTACTACCCGCCCTTCCTTCGGAATGGGAAGAGGGCGAAGTATATGGCTTACGGGCCAGAGGCGGATATACGGTATCCATGGTATGGAACAAAAACAAATGGATCCGCGCGGAAATCCTGGCGGATCGTGCAGGAGTATTGCATTTGAGCGATGGACGATCTTTTGCGCATCAGGCGGGAGAGACCATCCTGATAAAAAATGAAGAAAGCGAGGAAGTATTATGAAGGAATGGCGTAGCGGAGCCTTAGCGGGAGAAAGATATCGGGTGATTGTGACAACGGATATCGGAGGAAGCGATCCGGATGATTTTCAGTCCATGGCCCATTATTTGCTATATGCGGATATGTTTGATACGGAAGGGCTGATTTCTTCCCCCTGGGGAGCCGGAACAAAGCAGGATATATTGACGGTGATCGATGCCTATGAAAAAGATTATCCGAATCTGAAACGATTTTCGGATACCTATCCGGAACCGGATGCATTACGGGCCATGACCAAGCAGGGCGTCATGGATACGGCGCCTTATTCTGGCTATCGTACCCCGACGGAAGCCTCGGAGTGGATCATTCGATGCGCGGAGAAGGAGGATCCCCGCCCGTTGTATCTGTTGATGTGGGGCCTTCTGGAAGATTTGGCGCAGGCGCTGCATGACGCGCCGCATATCGCGGATAAACTCAGAGTGTATTATATTGGCGGTCCGAATAAAAAATGGGGCCCGAATGCCTATGAATATATTCGCGAGAACTTCCCGGATCTTTGGATGATCGAGAACAACTCCACCTATCGAGGCTGGTTTGTAGGCGGAGAACAGGAGGGAGATCTGGGGAATCATTCGTTTGTGGAAAAGTATGTGGCAGGTCACGGCGCGCTGGGAGAGTATTTCGCGAAGCATCTCGGCGGCACGATCAAAATGGGGGATACCCCTTCCGTCGCCTATCTGCTGCGGGGCACTCCGGAAGATCCCACACAGGAGAGCTGGGGCGGCAGCTTTGTGCCGACTCGTTACATGGAACAGAAGACATTTCGCAGAAATACCACGATGGAGGATACGATTCAGGTATTCGGCGTGTTGGAGTTAGTGTATCAGGGGCCGGTTCGGGAGGACTTGCCGCAGGATGTTCCCGCGTTCTTCTTAAGAACCAAGGATCAGGATTTTCCAGGCTTTTATACGGGCAACGGAGAATATAAAATACGCTTTGTGCCGAAGGAAGTGTCGGATTGGACCTATGTGATCCACAGTGATATTCCGGAGTTAGACGGGCAGTCCGGCAGCTTTCGTTCGACACCGGAGGAAGCAGGCACACGGGAAGAGGGGCCGCTGATGCATTGGTGGACGGATCGTCTGGAGGAAGAATGGGCCGAAGGACCGCACAAAGGAGCGAAAACGGTGAGCCGATGGAGAAAAGAATTTCTGATGGATTTCGCCGCCAGGTATGATCGGTGTCAGGGAGATGGCGAGTAAAAAGAAGAGCAAGATCTTGTCTTTCATGAGGGACTGTGCTATAATAAAAACAACAAAAACCCAAACAAAACAACATGGGAGGTTATGAAATGGGAAAGAATTCTGCGTATTTGGCATTCGATTACGGAGCGTCCTCCGGAAGACTGATGCTGGCGACTTATGACGGCGATACACTGAAACTGGAAGAGGTGCATCGTTTCCCCAATGAGCCGGTATGGATGAATGGGCATTTTTATTGGGATTTTCCGAGGCTGTTTCATGAGATGAAACAGGGGCTGAAAAAGGCGGCGCGCCTGGATATAGAGATCGCGGGGATCGGGATCGATACCTGGGGCGTGGATTATGGGTATCTGGATGAAGAAGGACGTCTGATTTCCAATCCCTTCTGCTACCGGGACCCCAAGAATGCAGGCGCCATGGCGGAGATGGATCAGAAATGGGACTTTGCAGAATGTTATCGCATTGCGGGCATTCAAAAGCTGGATTTTAACACCATGTACCAGCTGTATTACGATGTAAAGCATCGTAAGTATATCGTGGATGCGGCGAAGGATATTCTGTTTATGCCCGATCTGTTCGCCTATTTCCTGACAGGGAAGAAGGTGTGCGAGTATTCCATCGCGTCCACAGGGCAGCTTCTGGACGCGAAGAAGAGAGATTTTTCGGATAAGATCCTGGAAGAGATCGGAATTGGCCGCGAGTTGTTTGCGCCGATGGTTATGCCAGGCACAGTGATCGGAGAGCTGACAGACGAGATTATGGAAGAGACGGGTATGAAGAAGGTGCCTGTCATTGCGGTGGGCAGCCATGATACGGCTTCTGCGGTTTGCGGAACGCCTCTCTCCGGAGAAAACAGCATCTTCCTCAGCAGCGGTACATGGGCGCTGATCGGCATGGAGCTGCCGGAACCGGTGATTACGGAGGATTCTCTTTCCTATAACTTTACGAATGAAGGCGGTGTCGAAGGAACGATTCGTTTCCTGAAGAACATCACCGGTCTGTGGATTCTGCAGCAGCTGAAGAAAAAATGGAATGAGACAGATCCGTCGATCGGATATCCAGAGATTATTGCGGCGGCACGCGCGGCAGAGCGCAGGCATTTCACAATCGATCCGGATGAAGACGTATTTACGGCGCCGATGGACATGGTGAAGACAGTGCAGGATTATTGCGAGGTGCATGGACAGGGGTACCCAGAGACGATGGGCGAGATCGCGATGGCGGCTTATAATGGACTCGCGCAGAAGATCAAGGTGCATGCGGAGAGCTTGGAGAAGCTGACGGGCCGCAAGGCGACGGACATTCATATGGTTGGCGGTGGGATACAGGATCAGTTTTTGTGCGAGACGCTGGCCAGAGAAAGCGGTAAGAAGCTTGTGACAGGTCCGATCGAAGCAGCGGTGGCTGGTTCTGTGCTCATGCAGATGAAGGCGCTGGGGACGCTCGGCTCTTTGCAGGAGGGAAGAGATCTGATTGCCAGATCGTTCCCGATGCAGAGTTATGAACCCTGATGGATCATATTAGGAAAGGCAGGAAACGGATATGGCGATGCTGGCGATGGACCGCCGAAGCATTATACTAGAGAGAATACAACAGACAAGCAGTGTCCGTGTGACGGAGCTGGCAGAGGAGTTCGAGGTCACAGAAGAGACCATAAGACGGGATCTGGAAAAGCTGGAAAGTGAAGGATTCGTGACCAGGACATATGGCGGCGCAGTGCTGGTGCAGAATAATACCAGCGACCTGTCCATCCACGTCAGAGAAACGCAGAATCAGGAAGGGAAGCGCCGCATCGCCCGTAAGGTCGTGGAGATGATAGAGGACGGGGATACCCTGATGGTCGATTCCAGCACAACAGCGATGTATGTGGCGAAGAATCTCAAGGGGCGCAGCAACATCACGATGATTACGAATTCTGTGCGGATTCCCCAGGAGGTAGCGGCCCAGGACAGCATGAAGATTATTGTGACGGGAGGTGTGCTCCGGCCCGGGATCATGTCGATGGTAGGCGCCATCACCGAAGAAACGCTGGACAGATACTACGTCAACAAAGCGATTATCGGATGCAAGGCATTGGATCCGGAGCTAGGCACCTTCGAACCTCACGAGCAGGAGTCGGTGATTAAGCGTAAGATGCGGAAAAACGCGAAGACCGTCATTCTGGTGGCGGATCATACCAAGTTCGGAAAGAAATCCTTTATTCGAACATTGCGTACAGAAGAGATCGACATATTGATCACGGACGAGCCGTTGGAAAACGAGGTGGAGAGAAGCATGAAAGCGCGGGGAATTCGAGTGATTTACGCGTGAACATGCAGGCTTGACGAGGGCGGGGCAATGTCCTGCCAAAATTCGAGAAAAAAATCACAGATTTCGCGAGAAGATGCTGTGAAACTATTGACATTGCCTGTGAAGTTTGGTAAGATGAAGGCAAAACAAAGGAAATCCCACGAGAACAGACAACAAGTCACATGTCCCGTGTTGGGTTTTCATCATCATTCTACAGGAGGTTTCATCCATGACAGGAGAGTATGAGATTAAAAAACAGATACTGGACGTTGGCCGTCGTATCTATAACAGAGGTATGGTTGCCGCGAACGACGGGAACATCAGCGTGAAGCTGAACGACAATGAATTCCTCTGTACCCCCACGGGTGTGTCCAAAGGATTCATGACGATGGATATGATCTGCAAGGTGGACGCGGAGGGAAAGGTGATTTCTGCGAATGGTCCGTATCGTCCTTCTTCTGAGATCAAGATGCACATGCGGGTATATAAGCTGCGTCCTGATGTCAAGAGTGTGGTACACGCGCATCCCGTATATGCTACGGCTTTTGCTATTGCGGGGATTCCGCTGACGCAGCCGATCATGCCGGAAGCTGTCATATCCTTAGGCTGCGTACCGATCGCTCCCTATGGCACGCCTTCCACAATGGAGATTCCTGATGCGGTAGAGCCTTATCTGGAGCATTTCGACGCGGTTCTGCTGGAGAACCATGGCGCGCTGAGCTTTGGCGATTCTCTGATGAACGCGTATTTCAAGATGGAGTCTTTGGAGTTCTACGCAAAGCTTCTGATGTTCGCGAAGCAGCTGGGCGGCCCCAAGGAGCTGTCTGACGCACAGGTACAGCGTCTGTATGAGATCCGTAAGAAGCTGGGTATGACCGGTAAGCATCCCGCAAATCTGTGCCAGAACATGAACAATGGATGTCATGCAGCACATGGCACCTCCTGCGGAAGCTGCAATGGTTCCTGCAGCAGCCATGCGGAGCAGGCTCCTGCAGCGAATGATGATCTGGTAGCTGAGATCACGAAGAGAATTCTGGCAGAACTGAATAAGTAATCCATAGGACAACTCAAATGGAAGGCAGGTGAGAGGCCACGCAGGAGAAGATCTATACCCGTAAGGGAGACAGCGGTCAGACAGGACTGGGCGGCGGACGCCGGGTGCCGAAGACCAATAGTCAGATCGAACTGGTGGGGGCGATTGAGGAGCTCATCAGCAATATAGGAGCGGCGAGGGCCTTCACCCCATCTTCTCAGGAGGAGCTGCGAGCGGATCTGCACCATGTACAGATGCAATTGAATCAGATCCTGCGGTATTTACGCAAGGATACGGCACAGCATGTTACGCTGGGAGAAAACGCGGTCAGCGAGTTGGAGCAGAAGATCGACGCTTACGAGGCCTATTTTGAGGGATTCGATCCCTACGCGGTAGCGGAAAGATGCCGTACAGCGGCCTTGACGGAGGTGGCTCGCGCATCCGCCCGAAGGGTAGAGCGAGTATATGCGAAGGCGGATCTGGCTGTGGGTTCCAGAGAGTCAGCGCTGCATCGGCGCTACCTCAATCGTCTGTCAGATTATCTGTGGGCAGTAGCCAGGTATCTGGATGCGACAGCGCCCCAGAGCAGAAACGAGAAAGCAGCTGTCCCGGAGGATAGAGCGCCCATGACGTCATTAAAGGAGTTGAATGCGATGAACCCCATGTCGTTGCCGAATATCAAGACATTTATGCAGGCATTGGAAGATGAAGCGGCCCGCAGAGGGCTTCAGCTCGTCATTGCAGTCTGCAATAAAGAGGGAAGGCCGATTGCGGTTCATGTCATGGATGACGCCTTTGTCGCCAGTTACGATATTGCGGTCAATAAAGCCTTTACGGCAGTATCCTTGAAGATGTCGACCAAAGAGCTGGCTAAGCTGTGTGTGCCGGGAGGCCCTTTATATGGTCTGCAGCATACAAATCAAGGTAAGATTGTAATCTTTGGCGGAGGCGTGACCCTAAGAGACCGGGAGGACAACATCCTGGGCGGGTTAGGCGTCAGTGGATCCACGGCAGAGATCGATACGATGATGGGAGATGTGGGCGAGGAGTTATTCCTACGCATGCAAAATCGATAAAGTAAGAACGGAAATATAGAGATGGAGGTGTTATCTTGGCGGTAACAGAACAGGAATTACAGGAAATTGTACGTTCCGTACTGTCTCAGATGAATGGCCTGCGTCCTTCCGAGCAGGAAGAGACGGGTATCTATGATACGATGGAAGAGGCTATTGAGGCCGCGGCAAGAGCGCAGAAGGAGATCCGGAGAATGCCTCTGGAGTTCCGGGAAAAGATCATTTCCAATATTCGGAAGCTGACCCTGGAGAATCTGCAGACATTGGCGGAGATGGGCGTAGCAGAGACCAAGATGGGAAATGTGGGACATAAGATCATCAAGCACCGCCTGGTAGCGGAGAAGACCCCTGGTACAGAGGATCTGTCCACGATTGCCTGGTCGGGTGACAGGGGACTGACGCTGGTAGAACAGGGACCCTTCGGAGTCATCGGCGCGATTACGCCGTCCACCAATCCCAGTGAGACGGTGCTGTGTAATTCGATAGGGATGCTGGCGGCCGGAAACAGCGTCGTATTCAATCCCCATCCGTCTGCGATTGGGGTATCCAGTTTCGCGGTATCGCTGGTGAATAAGGCATCTATCATGGCGGGCGGCCCCGGCAGCATTGCTGCCACGGTAAAGAAGCCGACGCTGGCGACAGCGGATGTAATGTATAAGAGCAAGGACATTCCATTGCTTGTCGCAACGGGCGGTCCAGGCGTTGTCACAGCAGTATTGTCTACTGGCAAGCGTGCGATCGGCGCCGGCGCGGGAAATCCTCCTGTGGTAGTGGATGAGACAGCGGATATTCCGCATGCGGCAGAAAGCATCATTAACGGTGCGACGCTGGATAACAACCTGCCTTGTATCGCAGAGAAAGAGGTTGTCGTAGTCGATAGCGTGGCGGACGAACTGATTGCCGAAATGCAGAACTGCGGCGCCTATCTGCTGACAGATGCGGATAAGATTGCCAAGCTTTCTGAGATGGTTGTAGTTCCCAATAAGAAGGGAAAGATGGCCGTTTCCAGAGACTGGGTGGGACGGGATGCCTATAAGTTCTTAAGAGCGTTAGGAATTGACGCCGATCCCAATATTAAGTGTATTATCTTAGAGGCTCCTGAGGAGCATATCCTGGTGCAGACCGAGCTCATGATGCCGATTCTGGGTATCGTACGGGCTCCGAATGCGCAAGCGGCCATGGAGATGGGCGTGCGTCTGGAGCATGGAAACCGCCATTCCGCGCATATGCACTCTAAAAATGTGGATCATCTGACACAGTTCGGTCAGATGATTGATACAGCGATCTTTGTAAAGAATGGTCCGTCCTATGCGGCGTTGGGCTTTGGAGGCGAAGGCTTCCCCACCTTTACGATCGCAAGCCGTACCGGCGAGGGATTAACCTCTGCCCGTACATTTACCAAATCTCGCCGCTGCGTCATGACCGACGCGTTGTGTATTCGATAAGGAGGAGCAGAAAAAATGGATTTGAATCAGGAAAACATTCAAAAGATTGTTGCTCAGGTCCTGTCAGAGATGAAGGGAACATCCAGCCAGCCGGCTCCAGCCGCCGCTCCCACACAGTTTGAGATTCCGAAGAAGGCTCGTGTGGCGATGCTTACCGCTCTGCGCAAGATTGAGATCAAGGAGTTTGACATCCCGGAAATCAGTGATGACGAGATGCTTGTGAAGGTAGAAGGCTGCGGGATCTGCGGTACGGACGTTCATGAGTATAAGAACGATCCCTTTGGCCTGATCCCTGTTGTATTAGGACATGAGGGCAGTGGTGTGATTGTGAAGATGGGTAAGAATATCACCATGGACACCACGGGGAAGCCGCTGACAGTAGGCGATCGCATCGTGACCTGTACGATTCCCTGCGGACATTGCGATGCCTGCCTGAATATGCGCGACCGCGATAATTTGTGCGAGAATTCCGGTATCTACGGCTTGATGCCCGAGGACGATCATTATCATTTCAATGGCTGGTTTTCCGACTACCTGGTGATTCGTAAAGGTTCCACTTTCTTTAAGGTCAATGATATGAGCCTGAAGCTTCGTCTTCTGATCGAGCCCGCTGCGGTTGTAGTGCATGCGGTAGAGAGAGCGAAGGCAACCGGCCTGATCACCTTTAATTCGAATGTATTGATTCAGGGCGTTGGTCCTATCGGCTTGATGCTTCTGGCAGTCGTCAGAACCATGGGTGTAGAAAACATCACGGTAGTAGATGGCGACGAGAAGCGTTTGCAGATGGCAAAGCGCTTTGGAGCGAAGTATACGATCAATTTCAAGAATTATAAAGACTTGGATGAAGAGATTCGTCGCGTGAAAGAGGTAACTGGCGGCCGTGGAGCGGATTTCGCATTCCAGTGTACCGGCGTACCGTCTGCAGCGTCGAATGTCTGGAAGTTTGTAAAGCGCGGCGGCGGCCTGGCAGAGATTGGCTTCTTCGTAGATAACGGCAGCTGTACCATCAATCCGCACTTTGACATCTGTAATAAGGAAATTACCATGGTGGGCTCCTGGACCTACAAGGTCAGCGATTATCCGATCACGATGGACTTCCTGAAGAGAGCGGTGGGAATCGGCCTTCCGATCGAGGAACTGGTAACGCATGAGTTCCCGCTGGATCAGATGAATGAGGCTATGGATGTAAACATGAAGCAGCTGGGCATCAAGATTGCCTATGTAGCAAAGTAAGATTCCCATGGAAGCGGTGGGAATTCTGGAGGTATTCGGTTTGACGGCTGGTTTTGTAGCGGCGGATGCCGGCTGCAAGGCAGGAAATGTGCGAATCGGAGCCATGGATAAGAATAAGCCCGCCAACGCCGACAAGCTGCCGGTTCCTCTGTTGGTATCCATTAAGTTTCGAGGATCCGTAGAGGATGTAAAAGCGGCTATGGAAGCAGGCGTGGCGGCAGCCAACAAGATCAGCGGTGTATATTCTCAGCATATTATTGCGCGTCCGGAGGAGGACACGGAGAAGATGCTGGATATCAGCTGCCTTGGGAAATATAAGCCAATGGAAACCTGATTATCAGGAAAAGGCTTGCGTGATTACAGGAAATCGAGTAAGATACTATTATAATCCTTAAGGAGGACTCAAAATGTTAGAAGCATTAGGCATGATTGAAACAAGAGGTCTGGTAGCTGCGATTGAGGCTGCCGATGCGATGGTAAAGGCTGCAAACGTAACGCTGATCGGAACTGAGAAGATCGGATCCGGACTGGTATCCGTGATGGTTCGCGGGGATGTAGGCGCTGTGAACGCAGCAGTAGAGGCAGGTTCTCATGCTGCGCAGAACCTGGGTGAGATCATTGCGGTACATGTGATTCCGAGACCGCATAGCGACGTAGAGAAGATTCTGCCCACTTTAGATTAATCAGGGCAAAGAAAGGAGCGGCAGTAAGTGCAGGCAATCGGTTTGTTTGAGCTGCAGGGCTATGTCCCGGCGTTAGCTGCCGTGGATACGATGTTGAAGGCAGCTGACGTGAAATTCCTGACGTGGGAGAAAAAACTCGGCGGTTGGCTGGTAACAATTATTATTCAAGGCGAGGTATCTGCTGTGCAGGCGGCGTTAGATGCCGCCGAAGCACATACCATTCGGAAGGTGGCAGCGAAGGCAGTTATTGCCAATCCTCATCCGGAGGTCATGCGGCAGATCGAGATTAGCGCAAGTAAGTATAACTTTAATTTCTTAAAGGAGGATACGAACAATGGAAGCACTGGGAATGATTGAGACAAGAGGTTTAGTTGCTGCGATTGAGGCTGCGGATGCGATGGTGAAGGCAGCAAATGTAACCCTGATCGGAACCGAGAAGATCGGATCTGGACTGGTATCTGTGATGATTCGCGGAGACGTGGGCGCTGTCAAGGCGGCGACAGAGGCCGGGTCCAATGCGGCACAGAATCTGGGCGAGATCATCGCGGTACATGTGATCCCGAGACCGCACAGCGACGTAGAGAAGATTCTGCCGACCCTGAAGTAAGATCCCTGACTGTATTCTATATAGAAAGTTCGGGTGATACTTTTGCAGAATGAGAAATTAGTACAGGAGATCAGTCAGCTCATTCTGGAACAGCTAAAGGGCAGAACGCTGGAAGGAGATCCGAAGAAAAGCGTCAAGGTGGGCGTGTCCGCAAGACACGTTCATCTATGTCGCGCGGATATGGATACCCTGTTTGGCACAGGCTCTGAGCTGACGCCTATGAAGGAGCTGATGGGGGGGCAATATGCCTCCAAGGAGACAGTGACGATTATCGGCCTGAAGCTGCGGCCGATTGAAAATGTTCGTGTGCTGGGGCCGCTGCGTAAGGCGACGCAGGTAGAGGTTTCCGCGACGGACTGCATTCGGCTGGGCGTGAAGGCGCCGGTTCGTCTGTCAGGAGACCTGACCGGTTCTGCGCCGATCACGATTGTGGGTCCCAAAGGGGCTGTGACATTGAAAGAAGGATGCATCGTGGCGCAGCGTCATATTCATATGTCTCCGGAAGACGCGGCCCATTTTGGACTGCATGATAAACAGGTAGTCAGCGTACAGGCGCCCAGCGCCCGCGGAGGTATGCTGGAGAATGTGCCGATACGCGTAGATTCCAGTTTCACGACGGAAATGCATATTGACACAGACGAGGCAAACGGCCTTGGAATCAAGAACGGCGATATGCTGCCTCTGATTCTGGATTGATGAAGCATCTACGGCCGGCAGAGTTTTCTGTCGGCCGCATTCTATAAATCTGGCATATGGCGGCCTGAAAAGAGAGAGGTGTTAAAATGCTAATTGCAAAAGTCATTGGTACGGTGATCGCGACCCGTAAGAACAGCAATCTGATCGGAAGCAAATTCATGATTGTGGAGCCTCTTCCCGTTATGAATGCAGGGAAAGAGAGATTGGTGGCTGTGGATCAGGCGGGCGCCGGGATCGATGATTTGGTTTTGGTAGCATTGGGCAGTGCAGCCAGAATGCAGACCGGTTGTCAGGACGCGTCGATTGATGCGGCCATTGTAGGTATCGTGGATAATCCGGAAGAGATTATCATAAAGGAGTGACATCATGGAAGAGTATCGCGCATTAGGCATGATGGAGCTAAAGAGCATAGCACGAGGCTATGAGGCGGCGGATCAGCTGGTGAAGACGGCCGACGTAGAATTTGTCACAGCTGTAACGACTTGTCCCGGCAAGTTCATCATTATCATCCGGGGAGGCATTGCGGCGGTGCGCGCCGCGCTGGATCGTGCGCAGCAATTTTCTGCAGATTATGTGGTGGATACATTCTTGCTGGGAAATCCTGATGATCAGGTATTTAATGCGCTGGTGAATCAGTATCCCTATTCTGCGCCGGATGCGATGGGCGTGGTGGAGACATGGACAGCGGCGGCGGCGCTTGTCGCGGCGGATCAGGGCGTCAAGGCAGCGCAGAGTAACGTAGTGAAGATTGGCTTAGCGCATCAGATCGGCGGCAAGGGGTATGTGATCTTTGTTGGAGAAGTTGCAGCCGTGCAGGCTTCGATAGAGGCCGCTGTACGAGATTCTCGCGTGGCGGCGAAGCTTGTGGATACGTCCTTGATTCCTTCGCCAGACCGCAGATTGTGGGAACTGTTTTCGCAGAAATAAGTTTGAAAAACAGTCTGACAGGGTTTATATCCTGTCAGATTTTTCATTATATATGGCTGTGTTTTTGAGGAAGCGGAGTGAAACTATGGTGACGCAGAACAAAGAATCATTGTAACCGCGGGAAGCTGGAAACAATGATTCTTTGTTGTATGAAATGATGTTTTAGGTTTGAAATTAGACGGTATCCATGCTATACTGGTTTTAGGAACGGAGCCTTTGATTGGCGCGGTAGACGAGGCGGCTGATTTGAGAAGCCACCTGGATTTCATTGCCGGTATCGGCTTTGAAGGCAGATACGGGAGCCTGTGCGAGGAAGTCTTGGATCTCTTCGAGGCAGATTTCATATCGAGTTGACAGCTCTTCCAGAAGTTGAGTGCAGGTAGCGGCTATCCCATCTTCAAGCAGCATGGACGCGACCTTGCCCGGTTTCAGCTGAAGGTGAACGCAGGCGATGCGTACAAGAAGCTCAGCAGGTCTTGCGGATAGAGCGGAGACTTCGGATAAAACCTTGTGTTTTTGTGACTCCATCGCTTCCTGCAGAGCTTCGCGCTGCAACCAGATTTCTTCAGGCCCCGGATGCCAGGTATCAGAGATGAGTTCGCCGAATGTACAGGCGTCGTCGTCTTCACTCACGCGTCGATCCAGACTGATGGCGGCAGGTGTCATGCGGCGGTAGATGTCTACCAGACGATGATTGACCATGGTATACACATAGGCAAGTTGTGCGGACAAGGGACGTTTCAGGACATGATCGAACTTATCCATAACATGAATCAGGATACTATCTTGGATGTCCTCCAGTTCCATACCACGCTCGATGAGAGCACGGACGCGGGATGCGTTGCCGTCAGAGCGTTTTCCCTTACTGTTATACTGATTTTTGGAGGCCAGCGCGTAGAAATTGATGTAGTCGCGCAGGCAGACCCAGAGCGAGGTGTACAGTATCTCGTTCTCGGGTAGAGAAAGTTCTGTGATGGTGTAAATATCTTGTGTGGAGATTGTGGATAAAACAGCGTAAAGATTTTCGCGGTAGAGATGAGCAGATGTCATGATGGTTTCCTCCTGTAGATGAATCGGAAAAGGTTTTCCGTATCTTCATTAAACAGGAGAGAAAAAAATAGTAAAATCCGCAGTTTGGCGCGATAAAGGTTGATTTGGATCGTAAATTATAGTAAAGGAGGAGCGGCCTATGAATCAGGAGTCAAAGATCAAGAGCTTATTGGACGCTCTTCTGCGGTATTTTGAAGATTTTAACGGAGAGGTTCCCTATTTTGAGCCTATAAAGGATGGGAGCCGGTACGTGGAAGTCATCCATGGAGACAGCCGCAGTATTTTGACGTTCTGGGAGCTTCTCTTCTGTCAGGATATCAACGCCCTGTCGATTGCGCCGCGCAGTCGCAGTAAGACGCTGAACAAGGATGCGCTGGGAGCGTTGCGTCGCAATGTCATCAACGATAAAAGTCAGGCGATTATTCGAAGAAACTATGTTCCGCATTTTTCCAGCAGCCGTGGTTCGGTTGTGATGGAGGAACAGAAGAAACATTTGCGGGAAATGGTGGAGAAGAGTATTCAGGCCAAGTATAGTAAAAAAACAAGGGATCCCAGACGCTCAGAAGACCATTTTGTATGGACCAAGGACTTGAAATCTCGAGAAGAGGTGACAGTCTATCTCTATCAGATCATCGATTTGCTCCGAGAAGCGTTTCAACGGGAACCTTCCCAGATCTTAAACGAGAAGTACCATTGGTTCTATCAGTTGGTACAGGATGCCATAGAAGCCGGGATAGAAGATGATTCTTCGGAGGAACGATTCTTTGCGGTATTAGCCGCAACCCTGGTTTTGAGTCTGAACTTTGTACAGGACGAGGGTGTCAACGAGAGGATTCAGGAATTTCTGCTGCGGTATTTAGCGCCCAAAACACAGGAGGAAAAGAAAAAACTATCGTTTCTGCAAAAGACAGAGCGGGAACCGTCCGATGACAAGCAAGCCCTATATAAATCTGCGATATTCGTAAAACGAAGGTTTGGCCGGGATCTGGATCAGGGTTTGGTGGAGGAGTTGGAAACCATTATATACGCGTTAATTCTGCAGTTGACAGAAGAAGTCTGGTCGAAGTACAGTCTGAGTCAGAAGATTCAGGTGATCCTGGACGAGTATCAGGAAGTGATGGAGCTGGACGAGACGCTGAACAAGGAGCTAAGCCGATAAGGAGTGAAGAGAAGATGCCGGAGAATATCTATCTGGAAAGCAAGGAAAAGCTGTTTAAGTACTATCCCTCTTTTCTGGTAAAAGAAAAGACTTTTAGCGATACAAGGCCGGGAAAGCATAAGGGCGGAGTCCCATTGGCGTATGACAGCGATCGGCAGCGAATTGCCATTGACACAAGTGATACGCACACGCTGATCTGGGGATCTACCGGGTCTTTGAAGACACGGTGCGTCATTGAACCCACGGTGAAAATCCTTGGTAAGGCTGGCGAGAGTATGATTATCAACGATCCGAAGGCTGAAATCTATAATCGCTGCGCGGCGGAGCTCCAAGAAGAAGGATACCGTATTATCGTGGTGAATATCCGAGAGCCTCAGTATGGAAATGCCTGGAACCCTCTGGCGATTCCGTACCGTTTCTTTGAAGAGGGAAACCTGGATCTGGCCTCCGAATTTGCCAACGATGTGGCCAACAACCTGATACTGGAAGGGATATCGACAAAGGAACCTTTCTGGGATCTGAGCGCAGGGGATTGTCTATTCGGTTTGATTCTGCTGCTTTTTCGATACTGCAAGGATCATGGGTATGGTGAGGAACAGGTCAATATGAGTAATGTGATGGAACTGCGCAGACAGCTTTTCATGACGGGAACGCGGGCACAGTACAGTCAGCTCTGGCGCTATGCTATGGAAGATGAGCTGATCGCGTCGGGACTGAGCGGAACCATTTACGCGCCGGATCGGACGATGAGCTCGATTCTCAGTACCTTCGATCAAAAAATGCGTATATTTTCCATTCGTCCGACTTTACTGGATATGCTGGCGAATAATGATTTTGATATTGGCTTCATCGGAAAAGAAAAATGTGCGGTATTTTTGATCATTCCGGATGAGAAGAGTACTTACAATAGTTTAGTCAGTTTGTTTGTGAAACAGGCATATGAGTATCTGATCTATACGGCGTCTCAGGATACGGATCTAAAACTTGAAAATCGTGTGAACTTCGTATTGGATGAGTTTTCCTCATTGCCGCCGATCGCCTCCATGTCTTCGATCATCAGCGCGGCCAGATCTCGAGATATTCGCTTTATTCTGGCGGTACAGGGAATGCATCAGTTGACGCAGCGGTATGGTGGAGAGGCGGAAACCATTAAGAGCAATTGTGGGAACTGGATTTATCTGACGAGCCGTGAGTTGGGGCTGCTTCAGGAGATATCCGATCTATGCGGACGTCAGCGAAATCATCAGCCGAATCTGTCCGTGTATGACTTGCAGCATTTCAGCAAGAATCGGTGTGAGGCGCTGGTGTTGTGCGGCAGGATGAAACCCGCGAAGGTCAATCTGTTGGATATTGATCGATTTGGAGATCAGCAGTATGTGATATTGGATTTTGAGGAAATGCCTCGAGGAAAACGAGAACGGCTCTCTTTTGAGCTTTCCGCGGAAATTAAGGAACGGGTAGCGCCTCTGTTGAAGAAGGAGGAGCAGGAGATGTCCACGGAAAGGCCGTCTAAAAAAACGAAGGATGACATGGAAAAACAAAAGAAAATTTCGGAATTACAGGTAACGAGGAAGAAGAAGCAGGGGCAGCTCCAAAAGGTGGATCAGATCTTACATGTCATTAATGCGGAGATCGCGGATATGATAGTCAACGGAGAAGAGGAGTAAAACAGAAAGGAAGGCGAGAGACATGCCAAGAACGATAGATATACCTCAGGAAGTTCCGGAAGCGTCTGACAGCAAATCGGAAAAGCTCTTGAGCATCAAACAGGCTCGGAGTGTTGCCGTGGGCTATATCTCAGAACTTCGTCTGTCGGAACAATATCATGAGGATCAGCCCCAGATGAGGGAGGCATTGTTTGAATTGGTGGAGAGAATCTGCCAACAGGAGAGACAGGTGGGAAATCCGGACGATTTTCACAATTTTGCGGTGCTTTTGGGCGGGGCTGGTTATGACAGTTTGGCCTGCGACATCCTGGGGAAGGGATTATCCTTGTTTCCATCGGATGTGGATCTGTTGGCGGATTATCTGATCTATGGCATAGATTGTGAACGTTTGGAACCGTGTAAGAAGTATTACGATATGCTTCAAAAGCTTCCACAGTCGGAATGGACCTGGCGCGGGTTTGCCTTCTCGATCGTATATTTGCGGAGATTGCAAAGCATCCTTCCCCCCTCAGAAGAGAGGGAAATTTGTAAGAAAAAAATTAGCGAGATAGCCAGAGCCTATAAGAAAAATCTGCCGCAGGAGGAAGGCGCCTATCGGGAATATGCTCGTCTTTACGATAGGAATCCGGATAAAGAATTATCACTCCTGCAGGAAGCGCTGGACAACGGGCAGATTGGCGCGTGTCCCTCCTGTGCCTTTCGCTGCGCGGATCTGTTGTTTGTACAAAAGCAGTATCAGAATGCCCTGGCTGCGATCAACCGCAGTCTGGAAGACGCGGTCAATCAGAAACAGGGCGGTATCAACGAGTTTTACCTTTACTTTCTATCCGCGCTGTGTAAGCTCGGAATCCTCCTGCGGAAGAACGAGTATAGCGAAGAAGATATTTTGGAGATCTATAGCGACTTCAACATTGCGCTGATCGGAGTCAGCAGCGAGTATATTGACACGATACGAACCCGGGTGAGAATTCTGGAACAAAAGACGGGGATTCACGTATCGGACCAGTATGAACGTTTACAGGAAGTCATAGGATACTGAGGAGGAGATCGATCATGAAAGAGCAGGAGAAGTATTTTGAGTTGAAAGAGGAAGACTTGGACGAAAAAGAAAAGAAGTTCATGAATCAATTAAACGAGCTGCTCCATGAAAACTCCGTAGATAAGGAAATTTTTGACCTCATCATGGAGTACATGCTGAATGGAAAAGATCCGGAAGGAGAAGAATACGTGGATTCTATAGAGGTGGATGGAAAGACATATTTTTCCACGTACGAATTTGACATACAAGGAATTTTTTATACGCAGTTTGTCAACGAGGAAGACGCTGCGGATGTTCTTTTTATGAGGCATGTATATGAGGAGGAAGAAAACTATTACGAAGACCTGGACTCGGAATATGAAAAAAAATGGGTCTATGTCTTTGAGCAGAAATTCATCTTTGAAGGAGTCAAAAGAAAATTAGAGGCAGAACTAGAGGAGTTGAAAGAAAAGCTGAAAAAAGAAGAGGGGATAGAGTAAATACAAGGGCTATCGCATGATGTGGTAGCCTTTTTTAGGCTTCACATCTGCGTATAAAATGAGAAACATCTCCGTCCCCGAAACTCATTTTATACGCAGTCCTGCGATTCACCCTCCTTAAATCTCGCATCAGCGTATAATTTTTGAGGCATCTCCGTCCCCATAGCGCTA
>CALBGL010000053.1 GCA_937892735.1 uncultured Clostridia bacterium
ACTGTGTGGCGCTGACAGAAACGACAATACTTCTTCGTCTCCATTCTGTCGGGGTGCTTTTTCTTGTCCTTCGTCGTGTTGTAGTTCCGCTGTTTGCACTCTGTGCATTCCAAGGTTATCTTTGTACGCACAACTTCCACCTCCATTGGTTTGTTTCATAAGCATTAGGGCTACTTTCAGGCATAAAAAAAAGAGCTCCTAAGTGTTACCCAAATACTTTACCACACGGAGCTCCTAAAGTCAATAGCTTTTTTTAAATTCCTGTCAATTCCGCTCGAATCGACAGTGTCCAGAAGACGACCCTCTGTTCCGGCCGCCTTTGCCGCATCGCCCTCGCACAAGCCTCCACCGTACTACCGGACGTATAAATATCATCTATCAGGATCGCAGTCCCCCGAAGCCAACTCCCTTCATCCAGAATGCCAAATGCTCCTTTCAGGCTCCTGCGCCGCTGTACCGCACTCATCTGCTGCAGTGGCGCGGTATTCCGCATACGCACAAGCCCTTCCCACACCGGCAATCCCATACGCACCGATAAGGCCTCTGCTAATTCCGCCGCCTGATTGTAGCCTCTCTCCTGATAGCGCCTCTTATGAATCGGAACCGGAACCAGAAAAGGATTCTCCCATCCTTCTGCCCACGCCCCATCAAAATGCGCCATGAGTGCCGCATAACCCTTCGCATATTCTTTCATTCCGGCGTATTTAAACTGTTCTATCGACTCTCTCATGCCATCCTGATACAGAAACGTCCCATGTCCGCATATGGTACAGTCATGCCGTATGCAGCTCTCACAGCGTTCCCCTTCCGCGCTCACCGGCCGACTGCAGATAGGACACCTTGGTTCCTGCGGCAAATAGATTTGCGGACGGCATCTTTTACACAGCGGCAGACGACTGTCCAGTCCCACCAGTTGTCCACACAGAAGACACCGCGGCGGATATAGCAATTCTTTCCACAATCTTTTATCCCTTTCTCATCACCATGCGGATCCGAAGAGAACTCGGCGCATCCTCTCGATCCACCGCAATCCCATCGCCGATGTCTATACAGTTTTCCATCTCGTATTCAAAATCCACCTGTACGCCCGCAAACGTGAAATCCTCTCCCGCCTGCATTCGACGCAGGACCTCCGACAGACCGCCCTGCCAGAGCACATTGTCCTGTGCCCCTAGGAAGGATATCGCTCCCAGCATCATGTCCGCTGTCACCTTGCTTACCAAAAACGGATCTTCATACTCCACTGTATACACGATCTCCTGAAGATGCCCATCCTCCGATCGGTACGTAAACACGGGAGGCTGCGAAGCAGTGACCACATCCACTATCACCACTCCGGGGTCTTCTCTCTCCTGTATCTGCCCCTCGTCATTCATATACTCGTTAGAATCCGGATATAGATACTTTATATAGTCATTATAATTCTCTACAAACTGACTCAGCGTCAACTCTCCGCGATGCAGCGGCAGCTGTGCGTTCTGCATGAGTATCGCGCAGAAAAGCACCCCTAAGGCCCAAACTCCCAGGCTGACCCAAGGCCGATATCCCCGCTGATCTTTCCATATATATTCTGTATTCGCATCCCAATCCAGTGGCTCCACATCGCACCCATACTGCTTGTAACTGCGATACAGACGGACTAAACTATACACGGGCAGATTCCATCCCAGCCCCCGGCTCAGCATCTCTTTGGTCCTCTCCCATGCTTCTTGCCGCGAAAGCCTTCCTCCCTCCGCCGCATAGACACGAATCCCCATCAGCCACTTCCCCGGTGTCGCCGCACAGAAATGTAGCCAGAGCGGCTCGCAGAGCATCACCAGCAAAACGGCCAGATATGTCGCCGCCAGTGATAGCAGCATGCTGTCCACGGGATGCACCCGAAAGATCCCATACCAGACCGCATCGATCCAGAAACCGTAAAAAGCCAGATCGAACAGACGCGCGATCAGCCGTTTACAAGGATGCACCGCCATCGGTTCCTGATCCACCCGCAGAATATCGGTCTCCTTACGAATCAAGGCTGGCTGATTCGGTCTTCTTTCCTCTTCTTCCAGCATCCGCAGATACCGCGACGGTTCCAAGCTGGCATACGTCATTCCATCTTCCCGTATTCTCTCGCATACCCGTTGTGCTGCCGCCAATTCCCTCTGCTTCTCGCGCAGTTCTTCCATCTTCTGGTCCAGCAGTGCCCCCAAGTCCCCCTGCGCTTCCTGCAGCGAGCGAATCTCCTCTACCGAAAGCATCAGTCTTCGCAGCAGCTTGACCCGCAGTAATGTTTTCACATCCTCAGCAGTATAGTCACGATATCCGTTTTCCCGTCGTTTTGGCTGAATCAATCCTTCCTTTTCATAGAACCGGATATTGGCTCGTCCCAACCCCGTACTTCTTTCCGCTTCCCGAATATCCATGGAACAACCTCCTCTCCTTGATAGATAGCATCGGCATCGGCGGGTTCTCCTCCCCTCGACACCTGCATTCTAAACTATCAAGCAGGTTTACAGTCAAGTCTTTCCGCTCATTTTCTCTGCATTTTTATGAAAAGCGTCCCGCATCCGTTCACGCAGGGCCGAATTGCGAAGCGTGGGCCGATCATTGTCCACCATCCGGCGTACCGTCTCCTCGTCTCCAATAATCACCACGATCCGTTTGGCCCGCGTCACCGCTGTATACAATAAATTCCGACAAAAGAGCATTGGAGATCCTCCTAAGAGCGGCAATATAATAATAGGACTTTCTGTTCCCTGCGACTTATGAATCGTGATCGCATAGGCCAACTCCAGCTCCTCCAACGCGGAGTATTCATACTCCACTTCCCGCCGATCGTCGAACCGGACGCAGACCGTCTTACTAGCCGCGTCTATCTTAAGGACCCTTCCGATGTCTCCGTTAAATACGCCTTGCCCCTCATCCAGCGGATATCCAAAGTCATTCTTCACCTTCCAGGGAACATTATAGTTGTTCCGAATCTGCATGACCTTGTCGCCTTCTCGCAGCTTATTCTGCCGAAAATCAATCTCTCTCTTATGAGAAGAGGGCGGATTCAGCGTATTCTGCAATAATAAATTCAACTGTTCCACACCCAGCGGACTCTTCTTCATCGGAGTCAATACTTGAATATCATCTACCGGAGAACATTTGGCATATCTGGGCATACGAATCTTCACTACTTCCGCTAATGTTTGCGCCGCCATATCCGGAGATCTCCGCTTCATAAAAAAGAAATCCGTCCCCGGCGTATTGAATACAGGATATTCTCCATGAAGAATTCGATGCGCGTTGGAAACGATGCAGCTGGTATCACTCTGCCGGAAGATCTGATCCAGCCGCACAACCGGAACACATTCGGACTGAATCAGGTCTTTCAGCACATTCCCAGCCCCTACCGAAGGAAGCTGATCCACATCTCCCACTAAAATCAGCCGGGTTCCCGGCACCACCGCCTTAAGCAGACTATTCATCAGCAAAATATCTACCATGGACATCTCATCCACAATCAGAACATCCGCCTCCAGGGGATTTTCCTCATTCCGCTGAAAGGTCTGCGTCATCTTTTCTTCGGGTTGATAGTCAATTTCCAAAAGCCGATGTACCGTTTGCGCCTCTCTCCCGGTCGCTTCACTCATCCTCTTGGCCGCTCTACCTGTCGGCGCCGCCAACAGGTATTCCTCCTCCCGCTGCTCCAGAATATCCAGTAGGATATTGATAATCGTCGTTTTTCCAGTTCCTGGGCCTCCCGTAATAATCAAAACGCCATGCCGCATCGCTTCCTGAATCGCCATTCTCTGCTGCACGGCCAGTTTGATCCCATGCTTTTTCTCCTCTTCTTCCAGAATCGAATCCAACGGTTCCGGCTCAGGATCCTCTTCGGCTGCCAATTCCGCCATCTTCAACGCCGTCTGTGCTTCCGCCTGATAAAACGAGGTCAAATATAAAACCGATCGGCCTTCCACCTCCTTTTCTACGGCTTGGCCATCCAGCAAAAGCTGAACTTTCATATTATCTATGTCCGCTCCCACAATGCCTGTCAGTTGTGTCACACGATCTTCCAGTTCTGTCAAAGAAAGGTATACATGACCATCTCCCACCGCCTCTGACAACGCATACTTCATCGCCGCGCGAATCCGTTCCGGTGCGTCCTCCGCCATCCCCATCTGACTGGCAATAGCATCTGCGCGCCGAAATCCGATTCCTCTCACCTGATCCGCCAACGCATACGGATTGGTTCGCATCACCGTAATCGTGTTTTCTTTATATTGTTTGTAAATCTTCATGGACAGCGCTGGAGTGATGCCATACTGCTGTAGGAATATCATGGTATCTCGCAGATAGGTTTGTTCCTGGAACTGTGCTCCCAACTCCATAGCCCCCTTGGTACTAATTCCCCGCACCTCGGCTAAGCGTTCCGGCTCACAGCCCATGACCTCCAGCGTCTCATCTCCAAAAGTCTGTACAATACGTTTCGCCAGAGCGGGTCCCACTCCCTTTAATGCGCCGGACCCGAGATAGCGCTCAATGGCTTCTCGGGTCTTTGGCATAAATTTCTCAAACTGTTTGACTTCCAATTGTGGACCGTATACCGCGTGCTGCTTCCAGATCCCTTCCGCGCGAACCGACTCTCCCGACTGCAGATCCGGCAGAATCCCTACGATGGTCACTGTTCCTCCATCTTCCTGCTCCACTTCACAGACTTTATACCCATTATTGTCATTGGCATAGATCACTTCTGTGACCAACCCTTCCACGCAATTGGATTCTTTCATCAGTCTGTACTCCTTAATTTATAGGATGCTGCGCAAAATATCCACCTTGTCCGTTCTTTCCCATGGCAGATCCAAATCCGATCTGCCAAAATGTCCATAAGCAGCCACCTGCTTATAGATCGGACGGCGTAAATCCAGCTCTTTTATAATACCGGCAGGACGTAAATCAAAATTCTCCTGAATCACCTCTTCCAGTTTTTCATCCGAAATCTTTCCCGTACCATGGGTATCTACATGAATCGATACCGGCTCTGCCACGCCAATGGCATAAGCCAGCTCAATCTCACACTTTCTGGCCAGTCCCGCTGCAACGATATTCTTCGCCACATACCGTGCCGCATACGCAGCGCTGCGGTCCACCTTGGTAGGATCTTTCCCCGAAAAAGCTCCTCCTCCATGACTCGCATACCCTCCATATGTATCCACAATGATCTTGCGTCCGGTAAGGCCGGAGTCACCCTGAGGCCCCCCTACCACAAAACGTCCCGTGGGATTAATCAGAAATCTCGTATTCTCATCCAGCATCCCTTCAGGAATGACAGGCTGAATGACTTCTCGGATGATGTCCTCCCGAAGCGTCTCCAGATCCACCTCTTCTCCATGCTGCGAGGAAACGACAACCGTATCTACTCGCACCGGATGATCCTGCTCATCATACTCCACTGTCACCTGCGCCTTTCCATCCGGACGAAGGTATGAAAGAATTCCCTCTTTACGCACCTGTGTTAATCGTCTCGTCAACTGATGAGCCAGAGCGATCGGCATGGGCATCAGTTCGGGCGTATCGTCACAGGCATATCCAAACATCATTCCCTGATCTCCGGCGCCAATCGCCAGATCCGCATCCTCCGCTCCGTTCTTAGCCTCCATAGATACATCCACTCCCATGGCAATATCCGGAGACTGCTCATCCAGCGCGGTCAAAACCGCGCATGTATCGCAGTCAAAGCCAAACTTAGCCCTGTCATATCCGATCTCCCGGATCGTTTCTCTCGCGATCTTGGGAATATCCACATAACACTTGGTAGAGATTTCTCCCATCACCAACACCAGTCCCGTAGTAACTGCTGTCTCGCAGGCAACTCGCGCCTGCGGATCCTGTGCCAGAATCGCATCCAGAATCCCATCCGATATCTGATCACAAATCTTATCCGGATGTCCCTCCGTAACGGACTCTGAAGAAAACAGTCTTTTCCTCATTTCAATACCTCCCATATATCCATTAATATCGCTGTGTCAAATAGTCCACATATTTTCCTGTTCCAATCGCTACACAGGAAATGGCATCTTCCGCCACAAAAGCATCAATTCCCATATTTTCCTGAATCAGGCGATCCATGCCGTGCAGCATACTGCCACCGCCTGTCATGACAATGCCCCGATCCATAATATCGGCCGCCAACTCCGGCGGCGTGCGTTCCAAGACCCCATGCACAGTATCCAAAATAGACGAAAGCGGCTCCTTAAAAGCTTCCAATGTATCCTGCGATGTGATCCGCACAGTAGCTGGTAAACCAGTGACTAAGTCTCTTCCCTTTACATCCATATAATGGTTCTCTTCCGCGTGATAAGCCTCGCCGATACGCATTTTAACTTCCTCTGCCGTACGCTCTCCAATCAACAGATTATAGCGTTTTCTTACATACCGAATCAATGCGTCATCAAAGATATCTCCCGCGACCTTAATGGACTCACTTAAAACAATGCCACCCAGAGACACCACTGCTACATCCGTCGTTCCACCGCCGATATCCACGATTAAACTGCCCGCTGCCTTGGTAACGTCTACCCCCGCTCCGATCGCTGCTGCCAACGGTTCTTCAATAATATGTACCCTGCTGGCTCCCGCCTGATAAGTAACGTCCATCACGGCTCTTTTCTCCACTTCCGTTACACCGCTGGGCACACAAACAGCAATCACTGACTTCAAAAACCTTCGGCCAATCGCTCTTTCGACAAAATATTTCAGCATCTTTTCCGTATATTGAAAATCTGAGATAACACCTTCCCGCAAAGGACGAATCGTCGTCAGATATTTTGGCGTCCTGCCGATCATCTTTCGCGCCTCTTCCCCTACGGCTACCACCTGATTATCCTCCTGTGTATTCACCACAACTACAGAAGGTTCCCGCAGAACAATTCCTTTTTTCCTAATATAGACTAGAACACTGGAGGTCCCCAGATCGATTCCAATATTCGTTGACCACATACCTCTTATTCCTCTCTGCATCCGGGACCTGCTCCCGGCCTATATTCCTCTTCACATTCAGCACATTCCGGCGTATATCATCCGGCGCTTTCTTATCATACTACATCCGCCTATAAAATTCAATGCCTTTCTCCAAAAATCCGCGGCACGATCCCTCTGTGACCATGTCACAGTCTTTTCCACCGCGTCTATCGTATAATGAAATCGTAGGCTGATACCTACACATCATAATCAAAAAGGAAAGGAAGAAAACAAATGTCTGCTATTCGTATCACTAAAAACAATTTTGAGTCGGAAATCAAGAATTATAATGGAAAGATTTTGCTGGATTTCTGGGCCTCTTGGTGTGGTCCCTGCCGCATGGTTTCTCCACTGATCGATGAAATCGCAAATGAGAATACCCATATCAAAGTAGGCAAAATTAACGTAGACGAGGAACCTGAGTTAGCGTCTGCTTTCTCTGTCATGAGTATTCCAACACTCGCTGTCATAGATCAAGGAAAACTGATCCATCAGCAAGCTGGGGCCAGGCCCAAAGAGGCAATTCTCGCTATGTTGAATTAAGCGGACTGTGTCAGCTTGCGCAAACGCGTCTTATCCAGGATCTCCACCCCGCCCCGCAGGATGCGAACCAGTCCCTCACTGGCAAAATATTTTAACATTCTGGATACAACTTCCCTCGCGGACCCAATGCTGCGAGCAATCTCTTCCTGTGTCATGTACAATGTATCTGTTGCCCTTTGTGCCGCTTCATCAATCAGAAAAACAGCAAGGCGCTGATCAAATCGTAAAAATAGAATCTGCTGCATAGCCCACATGACATCTGAGAAACGTTCTGTTGCTGTTTTCAGCAAATAATTCTCCACCTCTAAATACTGCTTGGATAGACTCGCTGCAAAACCAGCCGGCACAATGCAGACCTGGCAGTCCGTCTGCGCATCCACAAATACGTCGAACGTAATGCTCTCGAGAACACAGGATGCCGAAAGCAAGCATATATCTCCGGGACGCAAACGATATAATGTAATCTCTTTCCCCTCTTCGGACATCATATAGACCCGCACAATGCCCTGTTCTATCAAAATCAACCCTGTGCACTCTCCATCTGCCCCATGCAGATTTTCATTCTTCTGAAAGCGCGCACATTTGGCATGTACCGCCAATTGTTCGCGCTCTTCTTTTTTCAGTACCGAGATAAAAGGAAAGAACCGTTCCCACTCTACTTTTCCAGCCTCTTCACTCCACCGCATGGTATCCCTCCTTACGACCTTCTCTTCCTAATTCTATGAATCCTGTCTGTTCTCTCAACCAAGAACATGTCTCATTATACCAAAAACATGTTCGCCTGTAAAGGGGCTTTTCAAAGTTTTTCGTCAAAATAATGCGAATATTTGTTCGCATTCTCTATTGACATTTGTCTTTTGCTCTGTTATAATGAATCCCATCAAATACCAGGAGGCTAGATTCATGATTATCAGTGCCAGCCGCAGAACCGACATTCCTTCCTATTATTTTGAATGGTTTCTCCATCGTATCCGTGACGGATATGTCTATGTCCGCAATCCTATGCGTTTTCATCAGGTCAGTATTGTCTCCTTATCACCGGATCTAATAGATGGAATTGTATTCTGGACCAAGAATCCTGCCCCAGCACTTCCCATGCTTTCCTCCCTGCAGGATTATATCTATTATTTTCAGTTTACACTGAACCCCTATGGTCCTCCCGTCGAAATAAATCTTCCGCCTCTTTCAGCCCGCATCCATACCTTTCAGCAGCTCTCTTCCGCCCTCGGTCCCCATCATGTAGTCTGGCGTTATGATCCCATATTGATGAGTCCGCAATATACGATTGATTATCATATTCATGCCTTTCATCAGCTTGTGGAACAGCTGTATGCATACACAGACATGTGTACAATCAGCTTCTTAGATATGTACCGCAACATCCAGAAACGTATGGCAACCCATCAGCTTCGATCTCCTTCTCATGAAGAAATACGGATACTAGCAGACGCTTTCAGCCATATTGCAGCAAAATTTGGACTGCCACTCAATACTTGTGCTGAGGATATAGATCTTCATTCCTTCCATATTTCCCATGCCAGCTGTATCGATCCGCAGCGCCTGGAACATCTTGGACAGTATTCTTTGTCCGTAAAGGCCGATGCCAATCAAAGAACCGGATGCCGGTGCGCTGCCAGCATAGATATCGGCGCCTATCACTCCTGTAAAAATGGATGCATATATTGTTATGCAAATCATAATACCTCGCTTGTCCAGAATAGCTTTTGTCATCATCATGTGGATTCTCCACTCCTTTATGGAATCCTTTCACCACAAGATACCCTGATTCCTCGAAAAATGTGCTCTTTCAAACACCCTTTGCAGCTTCAGATCTCAGAATGAGATCGTCTCCCCCTCTTCTCAGCCCAGGTACAGAGTCCCTTGGTTGGTGCCTTGCATTCTCCCTCATTTTGTGTTATAATAAAAAATATATCCAATTTTATAACAGAAAGGAGAATTATTATGGATAATCATACCATACTGACCGTTACCCCCAAGATTGAGGAACTATCTTCCCTTTGTCTGGAAAATAGTAAAATCAATCCTGAACTATATACAAAGTATAACGTGCAGAGAGGGTTGAGAGATCTGCAGGGACGGGGCGTACTCGCTGGCTTAACCAATATCTCCAACATCATCTCCTCCGTAGAAAAGAACGGAAAGACGGTTCCTTGTGACGGCGTACTGCTCTATCGCGGTATTGATATTAGAGATATCGTGAAAGGTTTTATCAACGAAGACCGTCTTGGTTTTGAGGAAACGGCCTATCTCCTTCTGTTCGGTCGTCTCCCCTCCTCCACGGAGCTTCAGGATTTCTGTACTCTTTTAGGAAAAGGCAGAACACTGCCTACAAACTTTGTTCGCGATGTTGTCATGAAGGCTCCGACCCGTGATATGATGAATACGCTGGCGCGCAGCGTTCTGACATTAGCTTCCTATGATGATGCGGCGAATGACTTGAGTCTCCCCAATGTTCTCAGGCAGTGTCTGATGCTGATCGCTGTATTTCCTTTGCTGTCCGTTTATTCCTATCACGCCTATAATCACTATGAGTGTGGCAACAGCATGTATATTCACTTTCCAGATGAAACGCTTT
>CALBGL010000054.1 GCA_937892735.1 uncultured Clostridia bacterium
GTCTGTCTGTCTGTCTGTCTGTCTGTCTGTCTGTCTGTCTGTCTGTCTGTCTGTAAGTATATTTCATCGGATACAAGCCTGTCAATCCCCCTTTGCAAAAAAATTGCATAAACATCGAACTACCTGATCACATAACAATATATTATCATTTTACAGGAAATAACGCCAAAAGTCAATAAGACACCCCCGCCTATTCTCCAAAAAATAAAACAGACAAGAAGGGGTACGAACGATTAAAGGAAGTCATTTCCCGCCGCTGGAAATGTAGTATGGACAGGAGCAGAAAACAAAATGACTGGCTGGATCACAGAGCTCGATGGAAGACCTCCAAGCGCGAACCGCTTTGAAGCGACGATAAGATGAAGCAAATCCCCGCAGATGGGAATGGACTTATCTGCGCAAGATGACGATTGCCGGATACATCCGCGTCCGGTTTCATGGCTTACTCTCTCCTGCCTTGATTGGCCGCGGCAATATCCGCCAGCGCGGATAATTCAGCAGATGTAAAGGAATATGGCTCATTACAGCAGTCACAGCGCAGCTCCACATCCTCTCCCTCTTCCGCCAGTTCCCGCAGGTCCTTCTCGCCAATACTGATCAGGGCTCTCTCCACCTTATCCCGATTACAATTACAATGAAAACGGATTTCCTGTTTATCCAGAATTTCCAGATCCATATCGCCCAAAAGGTCCTGCAGGAGATCTTCCGGCGTATGTCCCTGAGAAAAGTATTCTGTCACCGAAGGAAACGCAACCACTTTTTCCTGCAGCTTCGCCGCCGTCTCATCCGACGCGCCCGGCATCATCTGAAAAATAAATCCTCCCGCGCATTTCACCGAATAATCACGATCGACCAGCACGCCCAGCGCTACAGCGGAGGGCACCTGTTCAGAGGCGGTAAAATAATACGCCAAATCCTCTGCGATCTCACTGGTTACCAGGTGTGTCTGCCCGCAATAAGGTTCCTTCAGTCCCAGATCCTTGATAATGCTCATCACACCGACACCGATGGCGCCTGCTACATCTAACTTTCCTTTTGCATTCAGAGGCAAATCTACCTGTGAGTTTTTCGCGTATCCCCAGACCTCTCCCTTGCGGTTGGCATCCACATTGATCATCGCAATGGGACCCGATCCTTCAATTCGCAGTGTCAGTTGATCCTTATCCCCTTTCATCTGCCATCCCATCATGGCCGCTGCGGTCAGACTCCGTCCCAATGCTGCCGTAACGACAGGGGAAGTATCATGCCTGCTGCGAGCCTCCTCCACCGTATCTCTTGTCGTGCAGGCAAACGCCAAAATCTGATCCTGCGCTGCCGTCGCTCTTAACATATAATCCATGATCTTATTCCTCCTGTTTTTTCTGTTCTGCCGCCACAAAACAAATTCGTTCTGAAGCCGCATGCGGCGCTTCCCGCGTGAATCCATCATACATGCCTAATACCCGCAGTCCCGCCTCTTCCAGCCATCTTTTTAGCTGTTCAGGATCATACGCTTTCTCATAATGTACCTCTTCTTCCCTTCGGTACAGATCCCCCTGCTTCCTGAAAAAGGTCACCTGATATTCATTCACCCGTTCTTCCTCATAATAATAATTCTGCCATATATAGGCCGCATCTTCATAGGTTTCTGCCTGTACTCTGTCCCCCATAATCTCCCGAAACTTGTATTCCGTATTCACGTCGAACAGAAACAGTCCACCTGGATTCAGATAGTTATCGACCAACCGAAATACTTGACGCACATCCTCTTCTTCTAAAAGATAATTTAAACTATCACAGGTACAAAGAATCACATCCACTGTACCATATAATTCAAACTCTCTCATATCCTGTTCCAGAAAAAGGATAGACTGCCCCGCTTGTTCTGCCTTATCTCTCGCCTGGTTCAGCATCTCCTCCGAAATATCGGCTCCAATCATCTCATAACCGCGTTTTGAAAGCTCAACACACAAACTCCCTGTCCCGCAGGCAAGATCCAACACCAGCTTCGGATGTTTGCCATGCGTCTGCCACAGACGTTCCATATAATCTGCCCACTGTTCATACGATACATCCTGCATAAACTCATCATAGACTTCCGCGAATGGTCCGTACATGGTTCCACCTCCATTCTTGCGTTGATTCCTCCTTTCCATTATATCAATCTCTTCGTCAAATGACAACTACTTTTCTTTCTTCCCAAAAAACTGCCTCATCCGTTCCCGCATTTTCTGTGTCGACTCTTTCTCGGAGTCTTCTTCCTCCGCCATATCATCCCATAACGCATATCGGGCGTAACGTGCCTGCTCCGCCTGATATTGCACCATGCTTTTTGCAGGGCTCTCCTCTTCCCGCTCCTGTGTTTTCTCTTCCTCTTCTTCCTCCGGGCTGTCTGTTTCTTCGTCTCCATCCGCGATCTTGCAATACATGCGATAGCATTGCAAGACGCTTTCTTCCGGCCATCGTTTTGCCACTGCATGGCTCAGCAGATGTCCGGATACTCTGGTCAACCACAGTCTGACTTCTATCACGGGTTCCTGTGGAACATAAATACATTGCAGCCGTTCAGACTTGGTATCCCAATAGACATACCGGAGTTCAGACTGAAAACACCCTGGATCCAGAAGCAGTTCCTGCGCTTCTGATCCCACGCTTTTACAGGCCTGTATGACTTTTGTCAACTCTTTTCTGTCCATCATGGAATAACTTTGGATACAGACCCAATCCGTTACGTTATAAAGTATCCCTTCCTGTTCTGTCAGCCTCTCACATGGCGGCAGCCATTCGGGTTTCTGCGCGCAGATCATAGCCGCCTGATATGGAATCCATCCCTTCTCCTGGGGCGTCACCTGTATGAAATGCTGTCCGGATTCCGTATAATAGTCTTTAATAAACGCCATATAACATATTCCTCCCTGCCACCATCATTCCCATCCATAGAAATGGTAAATATGGAATTCCTGCTGTCTTATCTTTTTTTCTCCAATACTGCCAGGCCGCTATGGGGATCATAAGAAACATGGAATAAAGAATCCCCTCCCACATCTGCGCCGCGGCAACATACATCGGCAGTACCATGAGCGCCCATATATCCCCTTCTCCCATTCCCTGCGGCATCACTTTCCTGAGGAAGCATAATAAACCTGCCAGGACCGTCATATCCATCCAGGGAAGAGGTTCCTGCATCCAGATCTGTCTTATGGCCGCCGTCACAATCCCCACCATACTGTAGATCCATAGCGTACTGCTTCTGATCACATTTTGCCTTCCATCTTCCCAAGCCATCCTGCTCAAAATCCCTAAAAAAATGCCGTATATAATCATGTGAACCAGTCATTCTCCGTCTGACATAACACGCAAGGTGTATACAATCCACTTGCGATCTGGGCCTCAGACAGTTCTGTCAGCCTCGGAAACAGGTAGGAGCAGGTATCCGTATGAAAATGCTCGCCCCCCGCGGTCACAAAAACCTGCTGTCCTGTTGGTTCACATCGTTCACAGGATGATAGTCCCTGCTGCAGCGCGTCTGCCTGCGCCAACACGCGGATATCTTTCTGAATCAGATAACAATGCAGACTATGGTACTTTCTCCCGTTTCCAATTCGATAATAGGTTTCTCCCTCTTCCCCTGTTTCTTCTTTTCTTTCCCCATCGGTATAAAATGCTTCCTGGGGTAATCCTATAAAGGCACGCACCTTACAATCCGCTACGATCTGCAGATCACTGAAAAAGCCAAAAGGATCTGGCCATTGCAGCGGCAATACCGCTACTAGGTGAATCCAATCCGGCATTCCCTCATCCTGATAAAAAAAACGGGAATATTGCAGCTGTGGCTCCTTCTCGGCGCCCAATTCCTTCCAAAGGGCATCTGCATATTCTTCTTCCAATATCTGTCCTGCCAACATCCCGCCCACCGTATTCACCGTCTCCTGCCATAATATATCCTGACTCTCCGGCTCCCCTTCTTCTGCCGTCTCCTGCAATTCTGAAAAGCCTGCCAATTGAAACCAGTATCCCATAGAAGCCATCGTCGATGCTGTCTGGTGTACGGCTCCTTGCAGCACTTCGTACAAGATACAATACCGCAAAATATATAGAAACGGCAGCCATATCAGAAAAAAAAGCGGAACCAGAATCACAGCCTCCACAGTAAAAGAACCTCGCCTATTCATATCGGAAATACCCTTGTGACCCATAGCTTTGCACGCTGCCCTGAATGACCGTTTCCGCGCAAAACTCACTGACCATATCGGATAATTGAAAATCCGGCATTCCCGACTTCTGCATATTCAGATGAATCAATGTCTGCATTCTTTCCAGACTGGTCTCTGTATCCGAAAGTATGCCTAATAATCGCAAGTACATTTCGTATCCCACTCCCTTCGCCTCTTTTCTCTCCGACTTTTCCCACTGTCTTTCTAAAATCTTTTCCAGATCGGTCTGCCAGCTCTCCTGGTCTTTCCATAAAGGCACTTCTTTTCCTTCCACCAGCATTCCAAAATCAACATAGGACTCTGCCGCTGTCCATAAGAACAGGATAGCCCCATATACCACCGCGTTTCCGATTCCCGGCGCTATAATGCCGCCTGTGCTCGCCGCCATTCTACGAATCGCAGCCTGTTTCTCACCGTCCGCCATCAGATGGGCCATGTTCATAGCAAACCGTATGGCCAAAATCCGATACTGGATGCTCTTTAGATTCTCATATTCGTTATATTTTCCTTCTAAAATAAATTCTGCCTCATTCCGAAAGACCGATTCTCCAAAAAAATCTCCGCGCAGGTTTTGTCCCGCTCCTGCCTGCTGATCGCTGAGATTTCGAAACATTCCTACCATGTATTCTATCCATCGTATCTTCTCCAGAAGTGTATCCACTTTTCTCTGCGTCTCTTCCTCCAATTGTTCCAGTGCCTGTTGAATCGCCGCTTCCTCCGTGATCTCCCCGTCAACATCCTCTGCCAGATCCACGTCCGCCCCATATTCTTTTAGATCCACCTGCCACTCCATGATCCAATCCCATACAGCTCCCAGATCCCATTGTTTTTCTTCTTCCTGTATCTCATATTCCAGCACCATTCCATCCTCATACTGTGAAAAAATCCGAGCTGCCCGCTCTAATGCGGCCTGCTCCGTTTCCGCTCCCGTTTTCATCTGCGTCTTCATTCTTTCTAAAGTCTCCTGATTCTTTCTGAGCGCCCGCTTGAGTTCCCGCGCCTCCTGTATTTCCCACAACGATTCGCGTGTGGCATGAAGTTCCTGCATCATATCCTGTACATGGTCCTGACTTCGCTCTTCCGAAGTGAGAGCCGATACTGCCTGATCCCACGCTGTAAAGTCTTGCTGCATCCTCTCCATTGTCTCGATGAGCTGGTCGATGGCTTCCTCCCCCTTTCGATTGCAATCTTCCAGTCTTTCACATCGTTCCGCCCACTCTTCTGCCATTTGCTCTGCCATAGAACTTTCATCTTTAGCAAACTCTACAGATTGTATAAAATCTTCCAATCTATAAGGACTTTCTCGCGTCATCGTTACGTAAATCTCTTGTGTGCGAGTTCTATACAATATTTCAATTAACTCTCCGTACTGTTGATTATATTCCGCTAACTTCATCTGAATCTGGGCATAACATCCCTCCAGGCCTTTTCCCTGGACTGTATCTTCTACGATCCCCATATACTCCATCAGGTTTTGAATCCCTTCCTGCAGAATTCGATATTCCATGAAGCGCTCTACCTGGGTTCTGAAAATATCCAGATCCTGCAATGTTTTGAACCCCGAAATACGGATTTCTTCCACCTCGTACGCAAATATTCCTGTCCAAGGTCTTTGTTGAATCTCTGCTCTAGATACCCTTTGATTCTTTTCTACGAACTTTTTCCATCGAGACTCGATCTGACTCCCCTCTGTACCATATAGACCGTATCGTCTGGTGAGTTCTTCTGCGTAACAGCTCAAAATCGACTGCCCCGCCTCCTGTGTCATCCGCAGCGCGTCATTTCGCTCCACCATAAATCTTGCCCATTGAAACAGACTGGTCCAGAGCAGAATCATGGGTACGCACAAGAGGCTGAAAAATACCGTGAAACTGCCTGTCTTTTCTTCCGTATTCATGCCTGTCCACCCGTCTCTTCCAGCTTTTTCTGGATCCGTTTCAATTCTTCCCCATAGTTTTGTATCAGATTCCCAAGGACTGGAAGTTCTTCTCCTATTTCCCAAGCCGCATCCAGATGATTCCGCCACGATGCGCTTTCAATACGATATGCGCTTCTCGAAGTTCTGAGCTCTCTCCTGGTCCATAACGTAAACTCTCCCTGTAGCTGTAATTGTATTTTGATTCCCAGCAGACTATTTGTCATCTCATAACCCAGATTCTGATATTGAAACGGGAGCGGGGAAGACTGGCAATAGGAGCATACGATGGAGGACAGATTGTCCTCCATCGTTTCCTCGGTCTCCGCTCCCTGCCAAATCATCAAAGCCCTTTCCTCCAAGCTATGCAGGAGCAGTATGCTTCCGAGACCGAATAAGGTTCGCAGCAGTAAAACCAGCAGAAAAAATACACTCAGAAACAGCAAAGTCATTTCTACTGTCAAACTCCCTTTGCAATCTGTCATCTCCATCACCTAGCGATCTGTGTCGGGTCAAAGTTTCCACTCTGAGACTCAATACTCTGTAGGACACCTGCCACAAAATCAACCACGGTATCCTTGAACATGATCACCAGGGCAATCAGGACCACCAAAATCAGTACTACCTCTAACGTTCCGAACCCTTCCAGATTCTGATTCATCCAATCCCATCGTTCTCTTCCATCTCGTCCTATTTGCATACTACCTCTCCCTTTCTATATTTGCATGGACATCATGGCTGGTGTGACAACCATTCCCAGAATGGCTGCCAACGTTAGAAACATGGGAAGCAACAGTTTTGTCTGCGCTTCTTCCGATCGAATTCGTACTTTCTTTTTATACTCTTCCCAAGCCTCCTGGTTCATTTCCTGCAGGCGATCCAGCAGGAATTCATCGCCGCGGCGAAGGTCTCGACTCAACATACTCGCCATTCTCTTAAGCGGCGGATATTGCATACGGCGGCTGAATTGATATAAGGCTTCCTGTAAAGAAAGACCATTTCGCATCTGAAAGCCTGTCAACCGCATTTCTTCAATCAGCGGATTCTCGGGATCTCCCGTCTCGATGATCCGTTCCCATGCCGCCTGAATACTCAGCCCCACGCCTAAAAAGACAGACAGCTTCTGTAAAATGGCGGGATACGTGTTTTGTATTTGTTTCTGCCGTTTTCTCCCCCGGATCCGCAGTTCTTCCTCAGAAAAAAGAAGCGCGCATATCGGCAATGCTCCGCATAGAAACAGCCATCCGCCGATCCCTTCTTCACTGCCCGGAAGATACCAACGCAAGGGTTCCGTACCGCTCTCCCTCTGTCTCGGCAACAACAATGCCTCTCCCGTCAGTTCCGCATCGTCTAGGGCCATTTCCACTTCGTCATAAAACGATACATTTTGTATGGTATCAATTGTCAAAACAAACGACTGATTCTCAATAAAAGTTCCGCAGGATAAAACCGCGTGGACCTCCTCCTGCCACCTCTTCTCCTCATCCGTCACGATCTCAAGGTTCCCTTCCTCATCAATTCGTATATCTCCCGTTGTTTCATATAGAATCTCTACTCCGTTCAGATTCACTGGCAATGTGACTTCCTCCCGGACCGTCCCCACTTGTTCCATATAATGCTGCAGAATCTCTTTAGCCTTCGCCAGACTGCTTTCTGCCTGCCG
This sequence comes from uncultured Clostridia bacterium, assembly GCA_937892735.1. Taxonomy (GTDB): domain Bacteria; phylum Bacillota; class Clostridia; order Lachnospirales; family Bianqueaceae; genus Faecimorpha. The sequence continues at coordinate 7,772 of CALBGL010000054.1, forward strand.
CGCGTTCGGTTCCTTGCTCGGTACCTGCACTTGCACTTGCGCCTCCTGCTCCCCTTCCCTTACAATGAGTACCTGCTGAAGATCATCTGTTCCATACTCTGGCCGCAATATATCATACGCTATCTCCTGCTCCGCTTCTTCCTCTCCAATGCCTATGCACAGCAATATCCCACACAGGATCAAAACAAGGTATACTTGACTGATTTTCCGACTCAGATACTCTTTCCAGACTTCTTCTGGCGGCGCCATTGGATACAGCAATATCACCTCCTTTTTCGTCTTTTGAAATCGATTTGGTCCTCCCATCCATCTGCCATAAATCCAACGCCCTACTGGCATACACCAGGTCAGAATCTTCTCTGGCCGAATCCACTTCTCTATAGACCGATTCTTCCGATCCCACCGCAAAGCCGCAAGCCAGAGCAGTCCCAGTACCATCTCCCAGCCTATCGCAAACCACATGAGAGTCTCCTTCCTTTACATTCGGATACTTCCGATCCGCTTAGACAATATGACGCTCAATCCCATTAAGAGTAAACAAGAAAGCCGTATCAATACCCCTGATATACTCTCATATAAAGGGCGCAGATAATCTGGCGACATCATCAGCAGCAGCCCCAGAATCAGAAACGGCATAACGTTCATCACCCGCTGTTCCAAGCGCCGCTGTGCCAATAATGTACGCAGCTCCTCCTCCGCTTCCATCTTCTCTGACAAAATTCGGATCGTGTATTCCGCTGCCTCCGTCAAATCCCCTTTACTGCGCTTTCTGAGCGCTAGAAGTTCTGCGAAGTCCTGAATATCCTCCACGCCGCTGCGATGGCCCAAATCCAAAAAGAGCTCCTCTAAGGGCATTCCCAGCATCAAACCATTCTGCATGCTTTGCAGTTCCCGTCTCATACATGGCAATTCCTCCGCGTTCAGATCCTCAGACACCGCCTGAATCGCGCCTTCTAACGATCGTCCCGTTCGTAAGACCGGCAGCAGCATACCTAAACACGCCTGAAACTCCATCGTCAACTGTCGGCGCGTCTGTTCCAATCGTTTCTTCTTCAGAAAACATGGCCCCAATATCCCGCCCACAAGAGCGCACCCGCCCGTAACCACGAGTGTGGGGAAAAACAGAAAGATCATGGCTCCTGCCCCAAGCGCTCCCACGAGTACCGCCCCGGCACGTTCTTTCCAAGATAGCTTATACTCCCGATAATCTCTCACCCTCCTCTCTCCTTTCTACGATGTAACTTTGCTTCTGTACGTATAAGCCTCCCTTCCTGAAAGCAAAACAAAGATTCCATCTCCACCTGTCCGTCCGCCATCCCTAATACCTGCGAGATCTCTGTTATCATACGCTGTCCGCCTCTTCCTCTCGCTATATAAACAAAGATATCTATGGCTGAGGCGATCTGCTGCCTGATAGCTTCCATAGGAAGATCCGCTCCCATCAATACCATCGTTTCCAACCGAGAAATCATATCTTTGGTGGAATTCGCGTGTCCTGTGGAAAGTGATCCTTCATGCCCGGTATTCATCGCGCTCAGCATATCTAACGCCTCCGCCCCTCGCACCTCTCCCACAATGATCCGATCCGGCCGGGTCCGAAGGCTGGTTCTTATCAGATCTCTCATCGTGATTCTACCACGCCCATCCAAAGCACCGTTCCTTGTTTCCAAGGTAATCACGTTTTCTAATGAAGACAGCCTGAGTTCTGCCGCGTCTTCAATCGTGATGACCCTTTCTTCCTTAGGAATAAAATTGCTGAGTACATTTAAAAGTGTTGTCTTCCCTGCTCCCGTTCCACCGCATACAAAAATATTATACCGATTCTCCACCAGATAGCGCAGAAAATCTGCTGCCTCTTCCGTAAATGTCCCCCAATGAATCATATCTTTTACACGAATCGGGTCTTTACGAAACTTACGAATCGTGAGGATAGGGCCATTCAGAGCCACTGGCGGCAGGATCACATTCACCCTCGATCCATCCGCCAGACGCGCGTCCACGATTGGATTGGCCTCATTGACACGTCGATTGATACTCCCCACAATCTGCTGAATCACGTCTTCCAGCCGCTGCAGATTTTCAAAGTGTCCCTTGGTCCGGATCATCTTTCCTCTATACTCCACATAGATATGATCCGGCCCGTTCACCATAATCTCCGTAATTTCTTCCTCCTCAAGCAGCGGTTGCAGGATGTCTAATCCCCGCAGCGCGTAAAAGATTCGACGGCCTATCCGTACCCGTTCCCGCACGGGAAGATAAATCCGAGACGCCTCCTGTGCCAACACCTCGTAGATTTGCCTGCAAACCGTCGAATCCGTCTCTTGCCGTTCTCTTCCCAGCCGTTTCTGTACTTCCTTCCGCAGCCGAATGTATCGATCTTCTCCTTCTCTACTGAACCATTTGTCGTATTCGTTCATAATAACTGTTATCTTGCCTCATCTGCAGTCTTCCCTCATTTTCCCGATAGAGCCGATTGCACCAGGGCAAGAATGCCTGGATAGGATACCCCTGCACTTCGGCCTTTTCCCTGTTATCATTGCCTTTTCCTCCAATAACGAAAAAATGACTGCGTTCCCGCAGATATTCCTGCTCTTCCCCCTGCTTCCGCAATACCTCCACGAATTCCTGCACCTTCAGCGTCCCGCTCGGGCTCTCATTCAGGATATAAAAACGTTGACCACAGTATTTCAGGAGCCAGCGGTTGACACTTTCAAACGCAGTGTTCATATCACAGACCACCTCATCAAAATAATCCGTCAGAATACATAGCAATTGATATAACTCACTTTCTTGCAGTGTATTGAGATCTTGAAAACTATGACACGGCCGAATAAAATAAACACCATTTTCCTGTCCCACCGCGATCTCCCGCAGATATTCTCCCATCCCCTCTGCTCCTTCCATCAGCATACAGTAGATAAGGTCGGAAAGATTGTATGGACAATGGTTCTGAAAGTACAACCGCCAATCCGCAGCTCCTTCCGCACTCCAGTACAGAACTTTATGAGACGGTTTCTTTTTCGCCAATATCTCACAGTACGCCAGCGCTAATGTAGTCTTGCCGCACCCGCCAATGGGTGAATATATACCATATAACCCTGCCAATGGTTCTCTTTTCAAATATACGGGTGCCTGCTCTTCCAGAGCGGACTCCTCAAGCCCTTCCATCTGATACCCTTGAGCACGATCTTCCTTCATCTCGCCGCAGATCTTCTGCGTAAGGATTCCACCTCTCTGATAAGCGCATACTCCCATAGGATTCTCTTTTTCTTCTCCCTGAAAACATAGCCATATGTTGTCCTGTCCTTCTTCCTTTTCGTCTGTAACTCTTCGAACCCCTTCATCCCATTTTTCTCGTATTTCAATTGTTTCACCCTGAAACCGGCGCAAATATGCCGTCAGCCTCTGCTGATACTGCATGTCTTTCAGCTGAATCCATACTGGAATCCTTTTTTTCGTCATCATCCTTAGCACCTTTCTAAAAAAATTGCGGGCAGACCGTCTGTCTGCCCGTCTCAACAATCAGGCAGAATCCTTCATACAGAACAAAGCTCCAACCCTCCTTTCTATTTACGGGAATATCCCGTTGCCATCTATAGCATACACCATCCCTGTCCGAAAAGGAGCCCCACGCATGGTTTTGCTCATTTTATTCTTTATGTTCTTTTTGATCCTGTCTGATGCCCATGTCCTATTTTTCCTTTCTCCATGCCCTTTTTCCTTTTATGACACAATCCCCGTCCTCATGATTTTTCCATATAAAAAACGCGGCCTGCAGCAAGCTTTCATCTCGAATCTCTTCGAAACCTCAAGCTTGTCCGCAAGCCGCGCCTATCGTATCTTAATTTCTGATCACTTTCCAAGATGGCAGCCTTTGGCTGCCATCTTAGGGGCGCCGCTCGATCATCTATGACATAAACCACTGCCAAGCCGCGCTTATCGTATTCCCCGTTATCTTACTGTAACAATGCTTCCCATGTGGCCGGACCGACAATACCGTCTACCACGAGTCCATTGCTCGATTGAAAGCCACAAACTGCCTGATATGTTGCCATCCCAAAGATGCCGTCTACCGTTCCCGCATTAAATCCCTTTTCATTTAAGATCTGCTGTAGTTTCGAAACTGCATCATTCACATTCCATAGTCCTATCTCCGGTAATACCGCCGTATCTACATCCGGTGTATCCGGAACAGCATCTTGTTCTGAATCTGCCGGCGTATCAACGGATGGCGCATCCTCCACCGGAGTCTGATCCGCACTTACGCCGCTCCCACATAATGAAAGCCACGTCTGATATCCAGCGATTCCGTCTACCACCAAACCATTCGCGCTCTGAAACGCCTTGACCGCGCTGTACGTAGCAGAACCAAAAATACCATCTACTGCGCCGACATTATAACCTTTCTCATTCAACAACGTCTGCAGAACGCTCACATAGCTGCTCACACTATTATAATACAACTCAGGCATTGCCGCTGGATCCACATCCGTAGAAACATCGGTTCCCTCTGACGAAGTATCATTAGTAGGTACATCCGGCTCTTCCGCAGTCGGCGCATCCACGCCATCCCCATACAGCTTAGACCAGGTTGCTTGTCCCACGATCCCATCTACTGCCAGACCGTTGGCACGCTGAAATGCTTTGACCGCATTATAGGTATTCATGCCAAAGTCTCCATCCACAGTACCGGCATTGTATCCCTTATCATTCAGCATTTGCTGTAATGTACTGACGGCATCCGCCACATCCCACAAATATAACTCCGGCATACTCTGCGCGCCGCCATTAGAAGCACCTTCCTCCTCGTCCGCAGGATCATCTGCCGGCGGTGTTGTCTCCTCTGCTTCCGTATCATCCGTCGTGGTATCGTCTTCCCCAATCCCCGAACCTCCAGCCGCTACCACATCATCACTATAGAGCTTCGCCCACGACGCTACGCCAAAGATCCCATCAACCACCAAACCATTCTCACGCTGGAATACCATGACCGCGCTATGTGTCATCGTTCCAAAAACTCCATCCGGCGCAGCGTTCAAATACCCCAGTTCATACAGCTGCTGCTGCAATTCCGATACCTGACTGCCGCGGCTTCCCATCGACAATTCACTATGTCCACCATTCGAGGAAGAAGAATCGTCTGAACTGCCGATTCCCGCTCCTACCGGATAGATGTACCCCAAGAAACGATACCCTGTCAAGAACCCGCTGCCATCGGCATTCATGACCCGCGTACGGAACATCGCTCCACTCCAGGAAGACTCAGAGATCAACACAGTACCATCATCATATACGGCTTCTGTATTCTGATCCCATTTATCCCAACAGGCAACGGCCCCTACACGAGGTGTGCTGCCGTAGGAATACCAGCCGTAGTTGATATTATCAAACCACCACTGTCCTGCGTTCCACCGGCTGAGATTGGGCTCTGCTCCCAGAATCTCATAGATTCGTCCGTATGCGTATGCCGTGCAGTTGGGCATCCCATACCCGTATCTATAGTACAAGTTCAGATCGCTGAAATAGTAAGGGTTGTCGCTGCTCGGCGCAGTCAGACGCGGCGTAAAAGACGCGGCTGCCTCTACAGTGGTCGCCGGCA
>CALBGL010000055.1 GCA_937892735.1 uncultured Clostridia bacterium
GAAGCCGGGAACAGGAGGTAGAAATCTTCTACCGCTTTATCGGCAAAATTGATTAAATGACACCAATATTTTTAACTATGTGATACCGGACTGTCGGTTCCAGATTCGGAGATGTTGATTTCCCTATCGGAAGCGCTGGAAACGCCGGTAAGCACCTTATTAGGGGAAACGGTTGTGGAAACGGAGGCAGATAGCATAAAGGCCATTTCCGAAAAACTGGAGGTAATAAACTTGCAGTTGGCGCAGCGGAAAACGACCAAAAGAAAAGTCCTTCATGTTTTGTGTATCTCAGTGTGTGCAGTCATAGTGGCTATTTTTGTGGTCTTAGCACTTATAAAAAGTCCGTATCTGGGTTGGGATTACACGGCTCCAGAAACGATGGTCTTGGGAGTGGGGGTTCATGCTTTGGAATGGGGTTTTGTCAGAGTAGCACCGATCATTTTTGTTGGCACATTGATTGGAGGAATTTTAACTCGGAAGAGAGAGTAAAACTTCTATAGGCTAATGATTTATGGGAAAAACGAAGAAACTGAGGGCGACAGTAAGGATGATAAGCTCCCGTTATGAGAGACAGGGAAATAAAAGACCGTCAAACATAGAGAGAGCATATCAAAGGCTGTTGCCCTCATGATTTTTCTACAAGAGTTCCATGACCGATTTCAAAACCTATTAGGTGGATACATGACTATTGTTATAAACAGAGGCCAAGTATGCAATTAGTAAGAGTGATCTGTCCGGGGAAATTCGCTACAGTTTTAGATATCGGGGAGAAACTGAACAACGCGGAGCTCAGGTCAGAATGATAGAAGACAAGCGTAAAAATTGAAATTGATGGTTCGGCATGGTATAATAGGCGTGGTTTGACAGTTTTCTATATCATAGCAATTGAACCACGCCATGAGTTTGCCGCCAGAGGGCGTCAAACTTCGAATCATCGAGAAGAAAGGAGCACACCATGTCACCGGAAAAAGTATATCAAATGGATTTTAACCGTGTTTATCCTTTACTAGTCGCCAAGGCCGAGCGCAAGGGGCGGATGCAGGAAGAAGTGGATGAGATCATCTGCTGGCTCACGGGGTACAGCCAGGAGCAGATTCAAGATATGCAAAAAACACCGATTACCTATGAGGCCTTTTTCAAGCAGGCGCCGGCCATGAATCCCAACAGAAAATTGATTCGTGGTGTGATCTGCGGCGTACGTGTGGAGGAGATTCAGGAGCCGCTCATGCAGGAGATTCGCTATCTCGACAAGTTGGTGGATGAGTTGGCCAAGGGAAAAGCCATGGAGAAGATCCTGAGGAAGTGACGGAATCGACTTTCGGAGAATCAGCGTCTTGGAAGGTCGAGATGGAAAGCGGAAGTATGGTCTGTATGGCGAACGATTTGCTGCCGGTGGATGAAAAGAACCCGTCTGGCTCATTGAATACAAAAGGTTACAGCACGCCGTTACGGCATAAAAAGCGCGTCCATTGACTCCTGATAGAAGAAGCGATGAACGCGTTTTTTTCATTTCTTCAGATCCTCAGCACCCGCCAACCATTATCTGGATAATTTCTTTATCTGTCTCGGCCATGCCCACACGAGCCAGCCGGCTAATATTTTCGATGGTGTTTTCAACGCCCTTGACGATGATGCCGTCACCGCCGTAAAATTGCGTCCCCTGCATTTGCATCTGCATACCCAGGAGACCGGCCTCGACCGCGGAGGCAATCTTGGCAGCGCAGCTGGCCTTGGCGCCGTCGCAGATCATGCCGGAGTTGATGGCTACGGCATTGACAATGGTATGCGCAATCTCGCGCGTCTTGCCGCCATAGAGATAGGTGATGCCGGCGCCGGCCCCGCAGCCCGCGCTCGTAGCCCCGCAATAAGCGGAAAGACAGCCGATGCCGGTCTTTAGATGGATCGTGATCAGGTTGGAAACCACCAGTGCGCGATAGAGCTGCTCCGCCGTCGAGCCGAGATGCTCGGCGTAGACAATGACAGGTAGAGAGGCGGTAAGTCCCTGATTTCCGCTGCCGGAGTTAATGACAACCGGCAGTTCGCAGCCGCTCATACGGGCGTCTGAGCCGGCGGCGGCCATGGCTTTCGCTAGGTTATGTACGTCACGTCCATAGGCATGAAGCAGGACGCGGCCTATGGACGCGCCCCAATCGCCGCGCAGTCCTTCTTCCGCGATCGCCTTGTTGCAGCGAATCTGTCGATCCAGGATGGGAGCGATGTCGGGGATCTGGACGGAATCGGCAAACTGCACGATATCCTCCACGTTGAGACTTTTATGATCGGTATGCTGCGGAGCCTCCTCCGGAGAATAGGGCTTGGAGAGAAGAATCTCCTGGTCCCGTTCGATCCGTACGATGTGCGTGTGATTACCGGCAATGCGGACGAGAGCAGTATGTTCCTCTGCTTCCACACACACCTGGATGTCGAAAATAAAACCAGAATCGGAGGGCGTGACGGAGATGGGCATTTGCGCCAGATAGGCAGCGATGTCGCCAATCTGTTCTGATGTGACAGAGGAAAGCACCTCCAGCTTGCGGCTGGCGTCTCCGGCAACAATGCCGGCGGCGACCGCGGCTTCGATACCGCGCAGACTGCCCGTATGCGGAACAATCACACTTTTTACATTTTTGATGATATTCGGGCTGACGCACAGCGCAACGCGCTGAGGCATGCGCCCCAGTGTTTCCCGGGCCAAGGCCGCGGCATATGCCAGCGAAATCGGTTCCGTACAGCCCATGGCCGGGACGAGTTCTTCCTTAAGAATAGAAAGGAACTGCTGATAGGTTTCTGGGGATAACATAAACACACTCCAAAAGTTAGATTTGTACGATGGTCAGATGTTCGTCCTGACAGGCCGCGAGAGCGGCTTCATGACCGATGACGCATACCGTACCCTCCCTCGCCATCGAATCAAAGAACGGGAGCCAGTCGGACAGGCTGTCCTTCATAGTGGAAAGGAGCTCCTGGCGTTCCCGCAGAAGGTCTTCTGCCGTCACGTGCTCGAACCAGTTGGCATCTGCCAGGCGCCCGGCATTGGCGGGAGAAAGTAGCGGATCCGTCTCCGAGACTGTACTGATGATATACTTCGTAAGACTCTCCGGGCTCTTCTGGAAGTCTGTGAAGAACTGGGAAAGCGAGCGATATACACCGAGGGAACGGGCTGGGGAAGGATCGCGGTAGGAGTAGCAAAACACATCGCCTGAGGGGCTGGCCTGCAGTCCTGTGCCATAGGCGCCGCCCTGTACGCGGATCTGGTTCCATAGATAATCATAGGAAGCGATATTGCCCATAAGGCGTAGAGTACCTCCATAGGAACGATGGTTCTGGGCGGTCTGGTAGCCGAGCACAGCATAGCTGATCTGCGCGGGAATCTGAATGCCCAGACGTCGGGGGAGTGTACTCTCGTAGTGTGCGCTGGACGCGGCCGGGGTACCCAGGGGCAGGGCCGAAAGAAAACCGCTCAGATCCACTGGCGTATCCGAGGTGACGGAAGCGACCAGGCGGGAACGGCAGACGGACCCTGTCATCACCTGGGAGAAGGTGGTGAGAAAACTGTCATACTGCCCTTCGAAATCCTTGGCAAAGGCATGAATCCAGGAGGTGGCGGAATATCCGGCAATCGCTTCCGCAGAGGCGTTCATAGAAGAGAAATGGGATAGTGCGCAGACATAGGCGAGAGCATGTCCCGACGTGATGGCGATCTGCTGGGCAGCGGTTTCCTTCTGCAGAACCACAGGCCGGATCCGATCCGGCTGATCCAGAATCGTCTGTGTGAGTATCTCCGCTACGAGCGCCATACCCTCGTCATACTTCTCCTTCAGCATACTGCACTGTACACGCAGATATGGCGTACACTCGGTTACGGAATCCTTGGGCGCGTAGGGGAGGAGCGAAAAGTTCAGTTCACCCAGAACCCGTTTGATCGCGCTCTGCAGGGAGACGGCGTCATGCTGCGCCGTGGGCAGCTTGCCCAAGAGAGCAGGCAGGAGTGAGAGTCGTGTCAGCTCCGTCAAGGAGAGATCCGCTAAAGAAAAGTAAAGTGAGACATGAACAATCCCATTGGTGACCAGGTCATGGCGCAGCACGGTCACGCCATGGCAGGTCTCCTCCGTCGTGGGGATGAGGGTGGGCTCCGGCTGAATCTCCGACAGATCCAGCATCGGCAGCGTGGAGAGTGCTTCCGGGGAATCCGTGGACTGTTGCCATGCCTGCAGGGATGCGGTTTGTGTCTTGATCTCGTCCAACTCTGCAGCTGTCAGGCCAGAAAATACCGTATCCAGGCGTTCCTGTTCCTTAGCGCGTGTTTCCTCACCCAATGTCAAAGAAGGCAAGACACGCAGCTCGCACAGCGTTTCTTCATCCAACAGGAGAGACTTCAGAAGACGCTCGAAACCATCGGAGGCGGCCATATCGCGCAGAGCGGCGATGGAGGCATCATAGCTCAGGTTCAGCATAGGATCTCCGTCATACAGCCAGCTTTCCCAGACATGCAGGCATCGAGTCAGCGCCTGAGGCTCCTGCATATTTTGCAGACGGAAGGCAAAACGATTGATGGAAGCCTCCAGCATCTCCTTGGGAATGCCCTGCTCGACCAGCTCCGTTACCGTCTTGCAAACGAGTGCATGGATCTCTTCGACCTTGGCGTCGTTCATGTTGTGAACGCGCAGCGTGATCCAGGGCTGCAGTACACCATCGAGGACGGATAGCGTCACGTTCTGACCCAACCCTGCATCCAGCACGGCCTTCTTCAGCGGGGCGTCATTGGATCCGGTGAGCACGTCGCTCAGCACGCTGGCCGCCAGAATCAACGCCTGGTCGCCCCATTCACAGAAGATCTTGCCCCAGACAATCTGAGCCTGGTTCTCCAGATCATCCTGGTTCGCCGCCTCATAATAGACGGTCTTCTTCGCAGCGCGGGGCTCTTGAAAGATAAATGCCGGCGAGGCGGAAGAGGCCTCAAAGCGAGATAAGTAGTTATCCAGCAGGATGAGCGTCTTCTCTAGCGGAATCTCGCCGTCCAGATAGATTCGCGCATTGGAGGGATGATAGTGACGTCGATAAGAGTCGATAAACTTCTCGTAAGTCAGGTTCGGAATCGCCGTGGGATCACCGCCGGAGTTATAGCCATAGGCGGTATCCGGGAACAGAAGGGGTTGTACTGCCTCTTCGATGACGCCGTCCACACTGGACATGGCGCCCTTCATTTCATTGAAAACGACGCCGTTATACTTAAGATGTTCTCCGTCATATTCATAATGCCAACCTTCCTGTCGGAAGATATTGGGGTTCGACAGGATCTTCGGCGCGAAGACCGCGTCCAGATAGACGGAGGTCAGGTTTAGATAGTCCTGCGTATTGCGGCTGGAAACCGGGTACAGGGTCTTATCCGGAAACGTCATTGCGTTCAGGAACGTACTCATGGAGCTCTTGAGCAGCTCGACAAAGGGTTCTTTGACGGGGTATTTCTCGGAACCGCAAAGCACGGAATGCTCTAAAATGTGAAATACGCCCGTGTCATCGTCGGGCAGTGTCTTGAAACCGATGGCGAAAAGCTTATTCTCGGCATGGTTCTTGACCCAGACCAATTCGGTCTTTGTTTTATCATAGGTCATTTCCACCAGCTCTGCCGTCTGGCCGGGAATGGGCCGAATCCGGCGTACGGTGAATCCGTGGAACTGATTCTTGACTTCTAAGTTCATGGCAAATCCTCCTTCATGAATATATGTTCTCATTGTACCGCGAAATATGCACAATTGCAAGGGCTTGACGCTGGAAACAGGAATCCGGTATAATAGGCCGTGAAAATGATATAGAAAGGATTCAGGCAGATGACGAAGATTTTATTTGTTTGTTTAGGCAACATATGCCGTTCTCCCATGGCGCAGTTTGTCATGCAGGAGCTCGTGCGGAGAGAGGGGCTGGCTGATCAGTTTCAGATCGAGTCGGCTGCGACCAGTAGGGAGGAGATCGGAAATCCGCCCCATCATGGTACTCGGCGCAAGCTGGCGCAGATGGGAATCCCCATGGAACAGCACCGGGCCAGGCAGATGACGGCAGCGGATTATCAGGAATATGACCTTTTAATCGGCATGGAGAAGTGGAATCTGCAAGCGATGCAGCGGATTGCCGGAGGAGATCCGGATCATAAGATGCACCTGCTGCTGGACTTTACGGAGCGCGGCGGGGACATAGCCGACCCCTGGTACACCGGCAATTTCGACGTCACATTTGAGGATGTCTGGGAGGGGTGTCAGGGACTTCTACAATATCTGCGGGAGAATCCGGCAGAATAGATCATACGGGAACTACGGGAAGTCGTGTGCCGATCCGGCAGAGAAGTTCATTGCTGATACTGCCGCATCGTGCCGCGACTGCCGGAGCGGCTAGAGGACTATCCGACTGTGGCTCGATGAGTGTTGCGATATCCCCGAGTGCTACTTCCTCGGCATCCGTGATATCCACGGCTAATTGATCCATACAGATACGCCCTATAATGGGAACTAGGTAATGGCGGATTCGTACCCATCCCCTCCCACAGGACAAGCCGCGCGGTACTCCGTCAGCATATCCGATGGGCAGAATGCCGATTTTGCTGCCACGCGTCGCAGTAAAGGTTCGGGCATAGCCAACGGAATCTCCGCAGGCAATGGAACGTATGAGTACTACTCTGGACTTCAAAGAAAGTACCGGATGCAGATCGAGGGGATGCAGGGGCTTATCCTGGGGAGAACTGAGGATGCCGTATAAGGCGATGCCGGCGCGAACATAATCGCAGGGCAGTGCAGGAAGATTGAGAAGACCATAGCTGCTCTGCAGGTGAAGTTTGGGGATTGTTTGTCCGTGCTTCTGCAGTGAATGGATGAGATGGTAAAAACGGTGAATCTGCTGCTGGGTGAAGGCGATATCATCGGGCTGCAGACTGTCTGAACAGCATAGATGCGTATAAATGCCGCAGAGGTGGAGATATCTGAAAGAAAATACGCTCTGGATATCGGAAATGTCATGATCTGGGATTCCCAGGCGATGCATACCCGTATCGACCTTAAGGTGCACCATCAGAGGAATCTTCTGCGCATTTAAGGTGCGAGCGTATTCATAGCTGATGAGAGTCTGACATAAACGATACTTATGGAGCTCAGACGCGCGTTCGGCAGCGGTGTATCCGAGAATCAGGATCTCTCCACGAATGCCATGGTTTCGCAGGCGAATTCCCTCGTCGATGGTAGCGACAGCAAAGGCATTCACTCCGTTTTTTTGAAGACAGGAGCAGATCATGGCATCTCCGTGTCCATATGCATTGGCTTTGACAACGGCCATCAGCTGGCACCCGGGAGGCAGGGACTTTCGTAAGATATTTGCGTTGTGCGCGAGATTTTTCAGATCCACCTCGATCCAGGATCGGCCCATGAGAGAGGACATTCTCCGGCTGTTATGACGGCCAATAGGCAAGAGAGCGCCTATCCACTGGAATAGCCCTTTAGTGGAATACATGGGGTTCCCTCCAGATCGTCACAATCAAGCCGCCGGTATTATCTCCGGAAATCTGATATGAGGCGGGATCTGATATCTGCAATACTGTCTTCTGGGCAGGGACAGAAATCCAGTATATCTCGAATGAGGCATGAGGCAATGGCGAATACAGCAGCCGGCGATCCTCCGTATAGGACTGGAGGAAAGAAATGTATTCCTCGAGTGTAAGACGACGCTCTTTCATGATGCGCGCATGAGGATATCCCACGTATCGAAAGTGCCATGGCTCGTGTGCGATGCCGGTTATGGCTTCTTTGTCCTGAGGATAGCGCTCGATCCAGCCAAAATCCGGAGCCAGCTTCCGAAAATCGCCACAAAGGCCATCATACGGGAAATAGGGGCGGATAAAATCAATCGCTTCCTGACGCAATGCCAGATCGATTGCGAGTCCGGTTTCATGTTCACTGTGACCGGGAAGCGCGACGAACTGCGACGTAAACTCGGAGCCGTGATCGCGGAGAGAGTCCCGGTAGATTCGCGTTTGTTCGGCGAGTGTACGGTAGCCGCTCACGGGCAGGATGACGTTGCGGGCCAGAAGGCGAGTCAGGATACGCCGTAGCGAAAACGCTGCTTCCCGACGCATGCGAATGCCTGGGAAATAGGATGTGAGAACGGTTAGATCGTCGATGGTTCGGTCTTTTAATGGATGCTGTGCATTTACAAGCAACAGATTACCTCGATGCAGCAGCGTATGATCAAGCATGATTCTCATGATGTCCCTCCTCATAAAGATGTAGAAGCCGTTCTAACATGGCCGAAAAAGAGAGCCCCGTTCCTTCCAGCATATGGGGATAACGGCTATGAGAGGTCAGCCCGGGAATCGTATTGACCTCGTTGAAGAACAGGGTGCCATCCGGTGTCAGAAACAGATCGACACGGGCAAACCCGGAACAGCCCAGGGTACGATAGATCTTCAGGGCGGTCTGCTGAATCCGACATTCAGTTTCGGCGTCGATACGAGCCGGCATATGAATTTTAGAAGTTTTTAGCGTATATTTTTCCGTGTAGTCAAAGAAGCCGTCGGACAATTCAATCTCGTCGACACGGCCAACGAGAGGGGACTCATTGCCCAGAATCGCGCAGCCGACCTCAAAGCCGCAGACGGCTTCTTCGACAAGGACCTCTGTATCGTACGTAAAGGCCAATTGGACGGCTGCAAGTAGTCTACAGGGTTCCAGTACTTTTGTGATACCGAAAGAGGAACCGGATCGCACCGGTTTTACAAACAGAGGATAAGCGAGAGGAGATGTGATCTCGAATAAGGTTGTCTCAGACATCGGGTGGTGCAGCATGATAGAGTGGGGAACCGGAATTCCTTCCAAACTGACCAGCTTATGGGCGCGGTCTTTATCCATACAGAGCGCCGAAGAAAGAGTATTGCAGCCGACGACGGGGATCCCCGCCAGGGCAAACATGCCTTGCAGTGTTCCATCCTCTCCGTTCTTTCCGTGCAACACGGGAAAGACAAGGTCTACAGGAAGCAGTACGGGCCGTCCCTGGGGAAACGTTAAAAACCCGGGATGAGAACGATTCTGAGATACGACAACGGGAACGAGTTCAGCGGGATCCTGGAACCAGGTGTTTTGAGAGATCTTCTCGTAATCTCCTGTATACTGGTACCAGTCGCCTTGGCGTGTGATTCCGATGGGAATGACGCGGAAGCGTTCAGGATCGAGATGATGTAAAACGGCCATCGCCGATTGTAGGGAAACCGCGTACTCGGTGGAACATCCGCCGAATAAGACGGCAAGTTTCTTGGAATTCATAATTTTATGGCCTCCTTAGGATGATGTACGCAAAACAAAACACTCTTGTTTCGGTACATGGATTGTACCAAGAACAAGAGTGTTTTGTTTGTGATTCTCTCTAAAAAATTCTTTCTATTTTTCTCGGAAATTCTTACGATTTTCCGACGGAGAGCGGAAGCGTTACAGTAAAGGTGATGAGATCTTCCTCACAGTGTGCGGTGATCGTGCCCTGATGAAGCACTATGATTTTCTTGGCGATAGCAAGTCCTAACCCGGCACCGCCGCTGCTCGTACTTCGAGACATATCCAGGCGATAGAACTGTTCGAAAATCCGTTCCAAATTCTCCTTTGAGATCGGATCCCCGTGATTGCGGAACTGGATGACGACATTCTTCGGCTCTTGATCTACAATGATTTCGACCTCCGTATCCGGATCGCTGTAGATAGCAGCATTGCGCAGGAGGTTATCGAATGCGCGCTGAATCTTATTGGCATCGCATCGTAGCATCAGATCTTCCGGTGCCTGGAGATGACAGGTTAGGTGTTTCTCCAGAAAGATCGGTCTAAATTCATAGACAAGCTGCTCTAATAGGCGTGTCAAATTGATTTTACCATACTGCAGCGAGATGTCCGTTAGATTAAATCTGGCGATGTCAAAGAATTCATTGATCAAATCTTCCAGACGTTCGGCCTTGGACAGCGAGATGGAGAGGTATCGTTCCTGAAGGTCCTCTGAGATATTTCGTTCGTCTCGCAGCAGATTCAGATAGCCGATGACGGAGGCGAGAGGCGTTTTCAAGTCATGGGCCAGATACAGAATCAGGTCATTCTTGCGGGTAGTCTCCTCCCTCAGCATCTGTTCATGGATTTGCATCTGCGTTTTGATCTGGGCTATCTGCGAGGCGATCTCGTCGTATTCCTCTGGAAAGGCCTCCGCGATATCTTTCTCTAAGAGAATAGAATCATGCAGCATTCTTCCGATCTCCTGAGTATTTTTTCGAACGCGAGATGTGGCATATAAACGGGAAACGAGAACTACGACCAGCGTTACGACCAAGAGAATGCCGACGATGAGGATAAAAAGCAGTCCCTTGAGCTGCTCCCAATTGGGACGATGGATAATGCCTACCTTTCCGACATTAGGAATATACTCCTCATAGGTTGTCATATAGTTGTTTTCAAACCAGTCCACGATCATCCCGTTCAGGATGATATCAAAGAACCAGAAGATGACGAGGATCACCAGAAGAACAACGAGGGCGATGGCCAAGACGCGGAGCCACCGTTTCCAGGGGTTACTCGATTTCATAGCCGATCCCCCATACTGTCTTGATGAATTTGGGGTTCTTGGCGGGTTCATTCATTTTCTCACGAAGCCGCCCGATATGTGCCATGACGGTATTGTTGCTGTTTAGATACTTCTCTCTCCAGACGGCCTCAAAGAGCTCTTCGGAGGATACGACCTTGCCCTGATGCTCGCATAGATACCACAGGATAGAGAATTCGATGGGAGTAAGTGACAGTTCTTTGCCGAATAACGTACATTTATGGCTGTCCTTGTTGATCAGGAGCCCGCGGATATCATACTCATTTTTCTCCACGGAGGCGGGTTGATTATAACGCTGATAGCGCCGCAGCTGTGTTTTCACCCGAGCTACGACTTCCAGTGGGTTAAACGGCTTGGTAATATAGTCGTCTGCACCGATGGTCAGTCCCATGATTTTTTCGCCGTCTTCTACTTTAGCCGTCAGCATGATCACCGGAAAATAGAAGGATTCCCGGATCTTCTGACAGATGTGAAACCCATCAATGTCGGGAAGCATGATATCGAGGATGGCCAGGTCAATCTTCTTTTCAGCGATGCAATGCATAGCATCGGTTCCGTTGTAGAACTTGTAGACGAGATAGTTCTCGTTTTTCAGATAGACTTCCAACAAATCTGCGATTTCTTTCTCATCATCTACGATTAAGATTTTTTCATGCATAACTTGTATCTCCAGACAATAGTCGAGTGATGGCCCGATCCGTCTCTTCCCGACTCGTATGGACGATCCCGTGCAGGCCGAGGGCGCGCGCGGTGTCGATATTGGCCGAATTGTCATCGATAAAGACACATTCGTCGGGGCGAAGAGAGTAGCGATTCAGCAGGATGTGATAGATGGCGGGATTCGGCTTGATCTCCTGCACCTCATAGGAGATGACGCGGCCATCCGCTAGCGGCAGGAAGGAAAAGGGGGGCTGGACACTCTCGAAGGAGAGCTTGGCATAATTGCTCAAGAGATAGATGCCGTATCCCTGTTCCTTATAGGAACGCAGCCAGTCATAGGCATATGGATATTCCCGGCAGATCTCTCCGATATGATCGAAGTAGAGGCGGATCTGGGACGCGTAGGCGGGATCCAGATCGCAGCACATCTTACAGATAGTCTCCCCGGGAATCCGGCTGCGGTCAAATTCATTCCAGTAGGGGCCCTCGACGGTGGCCTTCGCGGTATGGGACAGGGCCTCACCGGTGATGCCGAGTTCTTGCATCAGTTTTTTCCAGCGAAAGTCCACCAGCACCATACCGATATCGAAAATTAGATGCCGAATCATACGAGTCCAGGCTCCCCGTTCAATCCAGGCACCTTCGTGATGCCAATACCCGGCGCGTCGGTCATATGGATCTGGTTGGCCTCATAGCGAGGTCCGCCGGTATAGGGATCGATGCGGCACAGACCGGGGCCATCCAGATCGGCCCGTGTGATGATGGATTTTGCGGCTGTCAGATGTGCCGCCGCGCTGACGGCGATCTTGCTCTCCAGCATGCAGCCCATCATGCACTGTACGCCATAGATTTCCGCGATGTTCGCAATTTTCAGAGCTTCGTAGATGCCGCCGGTCTTCATGAGCTTGATATTGATCAGATCTGCCGCTCCCATCTGGATGATTTGGATCGCGTCTTCGGGGCAGAATACGCTCTCGTCCGCCAGAATGGGTGTATAGGTGTTCTTGGTCACATACTGCATGCCAGCCAGATCATGGGCGCCGACGGGCTGTTCCACCAGGTCGATATCGAGAGCCAGATCTTCCATCTGGCGGATGATCCGCACGGCGTCTTTGGGCGTCCAGCCCTGATTGGCATCCACGCGGATGGCCACATCCGGTCCGACGGCCTCCCGAATGGCCTGGATACGCTTCACGTCGGCTATGCCTTCTTTTCCCACCTTCACTTTCAGAATGCGATAGCCCTGGGAGACGGCTGCGAGACTGTCCGCCACCATCTTATCCACCGTGTCCACACTGATGGTCAGGTCGGTTTCTACGGTATCTGCGGAGCCGCCCAACACCTGATACAGGGGCAAACCCAGGTTCTTGGCGTATAAATCATAAAGGGCCATATCGACACAGGCCTTTGCAGACGTGTTTTTCAGGATCGCGTGATGCATCCTGTGCATGATCGTATCCAACTCCAAGATATCCATGCCGGTGATCGCGGGTGCGATAAAATCCCGGATGGCAGTCACGATGGAACCCTTGGTATCCCCCGTGATGACTGCGGTGGGGGGCGCTTCTCCATAACCGACCGCATCCGTATCCGTATGGATGCAGATCACGATGTCTTCCACGTTTTCCACCGTCCGGAGGGCCGTCTTAAAGGGCGTCACCAACGGGACGAATATTTCACCAATCTCAATGGATGTAATCTTCATGAAAGAAATCCTCCTATGTTTGTTTTTTTTATTATAGACTGAAACGCCGGAATACGCAAGTCTTTACTTTTTTCCCAATCTAGTGTAAGATAAGGGCGGAGAGGGGGGACGGGAATGGCGGAATATAAGATACTCACGCGGCATGATGATCCGGATCTGATTGATTTTATCAATTATGTATTCAGTATGGATGGAGAGGCTACGGATTTTGTGAAGCTGCTGCCGAAGGCCTACGAGCCGGAGACAGGACATGATATCCTGCATCTGACTCTACAGGAAGAGGGGCGGATCGTGGCAGCGGTCTCACTTTTGTTTATCACCTGCCATCACGGCGGGGATGTCTTGAAGATTGGCTTGGTAGGCAATGTGAGCGTGCATCCGTATCGGCGGGGACGGGGTTATAT
>CALBGL010000056.1 GCA_937892735.1 uncultured Clostridia bacterium
GAATTATCTTTTTGATTTCTTTTCTCATCTTCATCAGGTTCCGGAAAAAACTATACAAAACCGAAAAGAACAACTTTTCACCCGTTTCGGCATCAGTCCTTTCGCCGAGGTAAAGGTAGCCAACCTCTCCACCGGCATGAAACAGAAGGTATCCCTGGCAATTTCCATTGTACATAATCCAGACATCATCATCTTCGATGAACCGACGAACGGCTTAGATGTCCTGACCGCTAAGGTCGTCACCGATTTTCTGCTGGAACTGAAAAAACAAGGAAAAACTGTCATCGTCTCCACCCATATCTTCAGCCTGATCGAGAAAATCTGTGATCGGGTCGGCATTATCATTCAAGGAAAGATGATTCTCTGTGATTCTTTGATGGAGATCTGTGCCGGTCAATCATTAGAAGATCGATTCTTTAAAATCTATGCGGAAACGGTAGGTGAAGAGGCATGAATAATATATTGACCATCTTAAAAAAAGAACTGGCACGATTTTTCGGAGATAAGCGTTTGGCTTTTTCTTCTATCCTTCTGCCAGGTTTGCTGATCTATATCATGTATACTTTCATGGGCAGCGCGCTGAGCACTATGTTTGAAAGTACCGAGGAAGCTTCCTCCATCTATGCTGTCTCTGTTCCCGCGTCGCTCCAGGAAACGCTCTCTTCCCAATTTCATATCACAGAAGTAGATTCCTCACAAGTAGATCCCTTGCAGACAGATATTGAAAATCAGGATGCTAATCTCTTAGTTGTCTTCCCCCCCGATTTTGATGAGACGGTTGTAACCTATGATTCCGCATCCGGTATGGCTGCTCCTGCTGTTGAAATTTATTACAACAGCGCGAATACCGATTCCAGCACGGCACAGTCTATCCTGATAAGTATTCTGGATCAATACGAATCGGCACTGGCCAATAAGTTTGATATCAACCCGGGAGATCCTTCCCTGTATGACCTGGCCAGTGAACGTGATTCATCCGCTATGATTTTCTCTTCTATGTTACCTATGCTGCTGATGATCTTCCTGTTCACCGGCTGTATGTCCGTGGCGCCGGAATCCATCGCAGGAGAGAAGGAACGTGGCACCATTGCCACACTCTTAGTGACGCCTGTTAAACGCAGTCATATCGCGATTGGCAAGATCATCGCCCTATCCATCATCGCCCTGCTCAGCGGCATCTCCAGTACGCTGGGAACCGTGCTCTCCATGCCTGCTCTCATGGGCGCTGCCAGTGATACTATGAATATCGGGATCTATACTGTCAGCGATTTTCTGCTCCTTGCAGTGGTCATCCTTTCCACCGTTCTGTTTCTGGTGGCTGTGATCTCCGTCATCTCCGCGTATGCGCGTACCATCAAAGAGGCGCAGTCCTATGTGACACCTCTCATGATCATCGCCACGCTGATCGGCATCACCGCCATGTTCGGCGGAGGCGCACCACAGGATTGGTTCTATTATTTCATTCCCTTATATAACAGTGTACAGTGCATGAGCGCCGTCTTCTCCTTTACCTGTGTTCCCGTTAATGTGCTTATTACCGTCATTAGCAACCTAATCTATTCTGTCGTCTTTGTATTTGTACTGACTCGGATGTTCAACAGCGAACATGTGATCTTTGGAAGATAACCTAAAAAGGGGGGACTGCGATAGGCAGCTCCCCCTTTCTGTTATCTGTAAGATTCTTTCAGAATCCACACACAGTCTTCTTCGGTCACCAGTACTGGATCCACTTCAAAAAGTCCTCCCATGGTGTCTCTTGCCTTGACCGCATATTTTAGCAGGTCATTTCCATCCACACCATACTCGCTCATCTTCAGATCATCCACACCACACGCTTTCTGCAGCGCGCGGAGCCGCTTCACAAAATCCATCGGTTCCCTGGCGTCCTCATCACCCAGAGCCTTTGCCATCTGTACCATTCTTTCCGCGCATTCTTCCTTCTTCGCGAAATTCTCATAGTACGCGGCGCTGATCATAATCAGTCCCGCTCCATGCGGCAGAGCCGGATGATAGGCACTCAAAGCGTGTTCGATACTATGCTCCGAAATGCAACCCGACAAGGATTCTACCATGCCTGCCAATGTATTGGCCAAAGCCACATTGGTTCTAGCCTCCAAATCCTGACCATTCTTTACCGCTGTCGGCAGACTTTTCCCGATCAGTTCTATCGCTTTCAGAGCGAACATATCGCTGATCGGATTCGCTGTCCGATTCAAATACCCTTCTGTACTGTGAAATAGGGCATCAAACCCTTGATACGCTGTCAAATGCGCCGGGACACTCGCCATTAGCTCCGGATCCACAATGGATAATACCGGGAAGGTTCCATCCACGCCAAATCCGATCTTTTCTTCCGTATCCTCTTTTGTGATCACAGTAAAAGGATCTGCTTCTGTGCCGGTTCCCGCCGTTGTCGTAATCGCCACGATCGGTAAAGGAGCATTGACTACCGGCTTCTCCTTACCAGAGCCTCCAGAAATATAATCCCAGTAATCTCCCGGATTCGTTGCCATCACCGCGATGGATTTCGCGCTGTCAATACTGCTTCCGCCGCCCAATCCTACGACAAAGTCACAACTTTCTGCTTTAGCCAACGCGGCTCCTTCCATCACATGCTTATGAATGGGATTCGGAAGAATTTTATCAAATATGACGGATTCCACGCCCGCCATTTCTAATTCCGCTTGAACACGTTTTAAATACCCATTCGCGCGCATAGACTTTCCCGCTGAAATGACAATCAACGCTTTTTTACCCGGCAATATTTGCTTATGAAGCTCTGCTAACTTCCCCGGTCCAAATAAGATCTTCGACGGAACAAAATACTCAAACTGCATTTTACACCCTTCCCTTCATAATACATAGATTTCTCGGCATCTGTTTGACGCCCTGCGGCGACAAACTCACGGCATGGTTCATCCCCTATGATATGAAAACTACCATACCACACTTATTTTACCTTGTATCATTTTTATTGTCCATGGTTTTTTCTGCTTTTCTCTTGTACTTCTCTCTTTTTTGATTTACAATATTTCTCATCATACTTTCTTAGGAGGTTCTCATGTCTTTTTATCCTGTTCGCTGGCTTTCTGTTTTTCCCAATCATCAGATGACTCTTCCGCAGACTTTCTGTCAGCATGTTGGCTTTCGGAATCAGGCGGAATGTATTCTAAATCAATCTCATTTGATTCTTCGTCCGCTTGATGTATCTTCCTTAACACAGGAAGTTCAAATTCTTAATGACCTGATTCAAGCAGGTTATGGCGGCCAGTTTCTTCTAGATTCCTTTCGCCGGGCGCTGGGGCTTCTCGTAGAAGACCGTCCTCCTGTGCCGCCGCAGGATCTTCTTTTCGATGATGTTTCCGCGCTGCCTAACCACAGTCTGATTCTGCGATTTATGAACCGGGAGATTCGTCATTACCGCTGCAACTATCTCTTGCAGCAACCTGCTTATCAGGCTCTTTGGGACCTGAATCTTTTCTCGAGATTTGAAAACACAGGGAACAAACTGGTCTGGCCTGGTATTCTTACATTGACTAATACCTTTTTATATGAAAACAGCACGATTGTTCATCGGAGTCCACGCGGCCGCTATCGTCTTCGTTTCTGATTCTCTGATCCGATGGGATGAAACCTCCTTTTCCGGATATACTAAGTATCCTGAAAAGGAGGTTTTTCTATGTCAAAAATTGCTGTCATCTACTGTTCTAAAACCGGTTTCAGCGCGCGGTATGCGCGTTGGATCGCCAAAGATCTGCACGCGGACCTTTATCGCTATAAAAACGTAGATACCGCGCTTCTAGCTCCTTATCAAGTCATTGTCTACGGCGCGGGCTTTTATGCGGGAAAACTGAAAGGATCGCGCTGGTTCATGCATACCATTCGTCCCCTATCCTCAGCCCATACGATCGTATTTGCGACAGGCTCTATGCCTCGTGTCCACCCTCGGGATTTACAACGAGAATGGGATATGTCTTTTCGGCTCCGAGAACAAGAGCAGATCCATCTTTTCTATTTGCCCGGAGGCATGAACTATGCGCGCCTATCCTTTCCATCCCAAATTCTGATGCGCCTCTACCGTTTCTATATGCTCCATTCCTCGAAGACACGTCCAGATACTCGCGAACTCATGCGCCGCTTAGACCGTTCTGTAGATTATACAGACCGTAAGGCGATCAAACCCATACTAATGGAAGTACGAAAAACAAGAGCCTCGGTTCTCTAAGAACACCGAGGCCCTTGTTTCTTAAAAAGCTAGCTCTTTTTACAATACCACACCATCTTTGAAGATTGAAATCTCCCGATATCCATTGATCTCATTCCGCGTCTTCTTACCAGAAGCTACATCCAGAATATAGCGAAAGAAATCTTTCGAGACTTCATCCATCGTCTTTCCTTCTAATAGCTGTCCCGCATTATAATCGATCCAATTCGCCTTATGATCCGCCAGCGCGGAGTTGGTCGCCACCTTGACAGTGGGCACCGGAGCTCCTAACGGAGTACCGCGTCCTGTCGTGAACAGAATCATATGCACACCGGCGGAAGTCAGCGAAGTACAAGCGACGATATCGTTACCCGGTCCCTGCAGCAGGTTCAGTCCCGACGTCTTCAGACGCTCGCCATAGGTCAAAACATCCCGCACGACGCCGCGTCCGCCCTTCTGCGTACATCCCAGGCTCTTCTCCTCCAACGTCGTGATACCGCCCTTCTTGTTTCCTGGAGACGGATTTTCATATACGACCTGATTATGACGAATATAGTAATCCTTGAAATTATTGATCAGATTCACGGTCTTCTGGAACGTTTCCTCATCCTGACAATGATTCATCAGAATCGTCTCAGCACCGAACATCTCCGGCACCTCGGTCAAAACGGTGGTACCTCCGCATGCCCCCAGCAGATCGGAGAAAGCGCCGACCAGCGGATTTCCAGTAATCCCGGAGAATCCATCAGAACCTCCACACTTCAATCCCACCTTCAGTTTGGATACGGGACAGGGCGTGCGCTTACACTGGCTGGCATACTCCACCAGTTCTCCCAGGATCTTTAATCCCGCTTCGATCTCGTCTTCCACGTCTTGCGTCACTAGGAAACGGACTCGCTCCGGATCCACATCGCCCAATACCTTGGTAAACTCACCCAGATTATTGTTCTCACAACCCAGACTCAGCACCAGGACGCCTCCGGCATTGGGGTGATGCACCAAATCTGCCAGCACCTGCTGCGTATTCTTATGATCCTCTCCCAGCTGGGAGCATCCGAAGGGGTGCGTAAAGGCGTAGATCCCGTCCACCTTGTCTCCGTAGAGTTTTGTCGCCTCTCGCGCCAACACCTCCGAGGACTGATTGACGCAGCCCACCGTATTCACAATCCAGATCTCATTGCGGATTCCCACATCCCCATTCTTCCGAACATAGCCGTCAAAGGTGGCCTCTTTTCCTTCCGGGAACTCTGGATATTCGGACAGATTCGGTTCATAGGTATATTCCAGCATACCGGACAAATTAGTCTTCAAATTGTGTGTATGAATCCAGGAACCGGCCGGAATCGCCGTTGTCGCATGACCAATCGGAAAGCCGTACTTGATGATGTTCTCTCCCTCGGCAATATCCTTCACCGCGATCTTGTGTCCCTTGGGTATCTCCTCTACCGCCGTCACATCATAGCCGTCTCCCTGCACACGCGTTCCCGCAGGCAGAGTATCCAATGCTACGAATACGTTATCGTTTGGATGAATATGCAAAAAAGAATTCATAGGTGATCTCCTTTTATTTGATAGCAGAAAAGCGGCTGCAGGGCCGCTTTTCTTAAGTATTGGAAAATTACAGTACAGAAGCGATCGCGGCCTTTGCACCGTTCTTCAGAATGTTCTCCAGATGTGCGGTCACCACATCGGTAAGACCCTCCTGCGCTGTCAGATCCTGTCCCCACAACGAGGTATTCGCCAGTACCTTCGTTACCAGTGCCTTCGCATCCTGATCCTTGGCATATTCTTTCCAGATCTTTTCGAAAAATTCCAGTACAGGCACATCGTCCTGAATCTTATACGTATTGGTGTTGCCATTCACGGTACGAGTACCTGTCATGGAACGCCCCTCAATTCCTTCGCCGCGATAGAACGCGATGAGAGCTGCCAGACCAAAGCTCAGCACCTGCGGAATCTCATGCTTGCGTTCAATATAGGTCAGCAGAGAGGGAAGGCAACGAGACTTATACTTAGATGTGGAATTCAGAGAGATATCCAGCAGCATATGACGAATAAACGGATTCGCAAAACGCTCAGAAACCGCCGCCGTATAACTCTCCAACTCTTCCTTCGGCAGATCCAGCGTCGGAATGATCTCCTCGAACAGGCCCTTATTCATATATGCATGAATCGTGTCATCATCCATGAATTCCTTCACGGTATCCAGGCCCGTGAGGTAAGCGCCCAATACCGTCATGGTATGCGCCCCATTCAGAATACGAACCTTACGCGTACGATACGGCGTCATATCCTCTGTCCAGATCACATCCAAACCGGCCTGCGCCAACGGCAACTCTTCCGAGAAATCACCGCCTTCAATGACGAAGAAATGGAACGGCTCCGCCGTATCCAGAACGTTATCCTTATAACCCAGCTTTTCGGTAATGGCGTCAATCTCCGCCCGCGGATATCCGGTAACGATACGATCTACCAAGGTGCTCAGGAAATGATTGGAATTCTCCAGCCAATCGATGAAACCCTGCTCATATCCCCACTCCTTCGCCAGACGCAGAACGATGCTCTTCAGCGTAGTACCATTCTTCTCAATCAGCTCGCAGGGAATGATAACCATACCCTTTGACGGATCTCCTGCAAACGCCTTATAACGAGCATACAAGAACACGGTCAGCTTGCCGGGGTAGGATGCCGGAGGCATGTCCGTCGGCTTGTCATCCGGGCTATAAGCAATGCCTGCCTCGGTCGTATTGGAAATGATAAAACGCAGATCCGGATTCTTAGCACACTCCAGATAAGCATTGAAATCGCTGTATGGATTGATACAGCGGCTGATAGACTGGATAATTTCCTTGTCCTCTACGACCTTGCCATCCATAACGCCGCGAAGCATCATAGTATACAACCCATCCTGCTCATTCAGCATGTCACAAACTGCGCCAAAGGTGATCGGCTGTACCACGCATACACGACCGCCAAACAACCCCTGCTTATTCATCTGATGGATCATCCAATCGATAAATCCACGAAGGAAGTTTCCTTCACCAAACTGCAAAACCTTCTCAGGAAGATCCTGCCAAGGAGAAACCTTGACATCTTCAGGAAACTGAAAATCAGAATTTAATAGTGCTTTGTTTAATGAATCCATTGCAATATATGCTCCTTTCAGGTATGATCCGGGACTCTTAAGAGTCCCGGACAAAACACACCATAATTTAATACCATTTTACACGATTTCGCCAGTTTTTTCAATAGTAATCTTCTGATTTTGTCCTAAAGAAATTAAAAGAGAATCGTTATCGCGGATTTCTCCTTTCAGATATATCTCCGCGATCTCGTCTTCTACCTCTCGCTGAATCAACCGACGCAGCGGACGCGCACCATAAGCCGGATCATATCCTTTTTCGGCCAACTGAGAAATGACATCCTCCGTGACGCGGATACTCATCCCGTGTTCCCCCGCGGCCTTATACACATCTTTCAGCATCAGCCCCACAATCTGGCGAAGCTGTTCCTTGGTCAGCGGCTCAAAGGTGATGATATCATCCACACGATTGAGGAACTCAGGCCGGAAAGTTTCCTTCAACGCTGTCCGAATCTGTTGAGACAACATGGTCGGCTGTCCCGAGACAAACCCTAACGATCTGCCTACCGTATGCGACCCCGCATTGGTCGTCATGATGATCACCGTATTCTCAAAATTGATCAGACGGCCTTGATTATCTGTCAGACGACCATCATCCAAGATCTGCAGCAGCATATTGAAAATATCCGGATGCGCCTTTTCGATCTCGTCCAGAAGTACGACCGAATAGGGCCTACGGCGTACCTTCTCCGAGAGCTGTCCTCCTTCGTCATATCCTACATATCCCGGAGGCGCCCCGATCAGCTTCGACGCCGTATGTTTCTCCATGTACTCCGACATGTCCACACGAATCAGCGAATCCTCCGAGCCAAACAACTCCATTGCCAGCGCCTTGGCCAGTTCCGTTTTTCCGACACCAGTCGGCCCAGCAAAGATAAAGGACGCTGGCTTACGCTCCTTCCGGAATCCAGAACGACTGCGCCGAATCGCCCGTGCCACAGCATTGACCGCGGACTCCTGCCCAATCACTCGCTGATGCAGGCGTTCTTCCAGATGCACTAGTTTCTCGGACTCTTCTGTTGATAAACGATGTACCGGAATCTTCGTCCAAGATTCGACTACCTGCGCAATATCTTCTCTCGTCAAAGGGATATTGGTACACATCACCTGCGTCTTATCGATCTCCTGCTGCAGACGAAGCTCCTCCGTCCGGCAATTCGCTGCCTCCTCAAAATCATTCTTGCCAGCGGCGTCTTCCTTCCGCGCGATCACGGCATTGAGCTCCCGCTTCAGCTCGTCCAATTTCAAAAGGCTCTCATTATGAAGATTCACCTTCGCGGCTGCCTCATCAATGAGATCGATTGCCTTATCCGGCAGGAACCGCTGATGAATATATCGAATAGACATCTGCACCGCGTCCTCTAGCACCGAATCCGGAATCACCACATTATGAAATGCCTCATAATGCGGCCGAATCCCTTTCAGAATCTCCACGGTCTCCTGCGGCGACGGCTCATCCACAATCACCGGCTGAAAACGACGTTCCAGTGCCGAATCTTTTTCAATATATTTCCGGTATTCATCCAGTGTCGTCGTACCGATAATTTGAATCTGTCCCTTCGCAAGCGCCGGTTTCAGAATATTCGCGGCATTCATCGCGTTTTGCGCATCTCCCGCGCCAATCAGATTATGAATCTCATCAATAACGAGAATGATGTTCCCATCCTGAATGACTTCGTTGATGATTCCCTTCATGCGGCCTTCAAACTGTCCCCTAAACTGCGTTCCAGCCACAAGTCCCGTCATATCCAAGAGTCTGACTTCCTTATGCAGAAGCTTCACCGGCACCTGACGCCGCGCAATCCGCAGCGCTAGGCCTTCCGCAATCGCGGTTTTTCCTACGCCGGGTTCTCCCAGCAATACAGGATTATTCTTGGTTCTACGGTTCAGAATCTGCATGATCCGCTCAATCTCCGCCTCTCGGCCTACAATATTATCGACCTCTCCATTACGCGCCTGATCCGTCAGACTCGTACTGTACCGCATCAGATTGGGCATCTTTCGCGCTCGCCTCGCGTTTTGTCTTGCGTCTTCCTTTGTATCCGGCCGCGACGGGGTATCCACAGGCTCCGCAGGCAGGTTCCCATTCTCGTCTTCTCCTCCCTGCGGCGTGGCACCGGAAAGCATCTCCATCAGCCCCGGCGGCATCATAGATGACAACGCGCCCATATCCTCATTCAGCTCGTCTAAGTTGACTCCCTGCATCATATCAGAAATCTGTTTATTCATAGCCTCTGCCTGCTCATCCGTCATACCGCTTTGAGTAAACAGCTGCTTAAGTTCCAGTCCCTGCTTATGCGCGCAAGCGAGGCAAAGCGCTAATCTCGTCGTTTTGCCGCCTTCCAGCTTATTCATAAATACAACTGCCTGGTTTTTATGGCAGATTTGACAAAGCATAGCAATCACTCCTTTATTTTTTAGCAGGAATCTTTTCCTCCCCAAAAGATTCCCAGAAATATTATACGTTTTTCCACTAGGGAATGCAAGTAAAATCCGTGTTTTCACAGATTTTTCATTTTTTTTGCGCTGGAAGGTTGCGTAAAAAAAAAGGGAATGTTACAATAGGCATAGGCAATGATTTTGCCGGATAGAATCACTGCCTTTTCATCAAAGGTTAAGGAGGGAATCATTATGTCACGAGAAGATTATGATAAGGCGCTTCGTTTAGGCCGTAAGGCATTTCAAGAAGCTCGAAATAAAGGGCTGTCACCTTATCTGCGCGTGATGGAAGAGGATACCGCTGGTGTCGATCTGGATTCTGAAGTCAGTCTGGGCGTCATGGACATTCCGCTAGATAAGATCGTAGGAACCAATGGGCGAGCCCGCAGTCTTTCTTTTGCTCAGAATTTTATGCCTCTTCTACCCTACGGAACCGAATTCGCCGGAAAATGGATCGCCCTGTGTGATAGTCACTTGGAGGAAGGTATCCGACATGCCATACAGGTGTATGAATATATGAATTATTTCTATGTGGTAGAAGGCAATAAACGGGTCAGTGTCCTGAAGTATTTTGGGGCTGCCAGTATTCCCGGCAGTGTGACCCGAATCATCCCCCGACGCATGGATACCAAGGAATCCCGAATCTATTTCGAGTTCCTGAAGTTTTTCCGCATCAGTCAGGTCAACTATATTTGGTTCTCCCAGGAGGGTTCTTTTAAACAGCTTCTGGAGACATTGGATATGGAAACTCCGGAGAAATGGGCTGATAAAGAATATACCAGTATCTTCCGAACCAATTACTATCAGTTCCGCAAGATTTATAAAGCCAATAAAGGCGATACGTTGGAAATTACCACGGGAGACGCGTTCCTGAAATATATCATGGTTTTCGGATACTCGGATATGTACCGCAAATCCGAGACTCAAATCGAGAGCGAACTGAAGAGCCTCTGGCCGGAATTACAGCTTCTGGCAGAAGACCAGCCTATTGGCTTGCTCACGACGCCACAAGAAGCCCCCAAGCGCAGTTTCTGGGATCTGTTCACACCTTCTCCCAAGAAAAACATGCGCGTGGCTTTTGCCTATGTAGATGGCACCGAGGAATCCAGTTGGACCTATGCGCATGAACTGGGACGGCTTCATCTGGACGATGCTTTTGAAGGACAGGTTCAAACCACTTGTTATGAACATATTCCCACAGATCCGCAAATCGGTTGCGAGACTTTGTGTAAAATCGCAGAAGAGGGCTATGATGCCATCTTCACCACTTCTCAACGTTTGATCGCCGCCAGTTTGAAAGCAGCCATCCGGAATCCCGACGTCAAGTTTCTCAATTGCTCGGTTCATGTGCCCTATCAACATCTGCGCACTTATTTCGGCCGTATGTACGAAGCCAAACTGCTGACAGGCGTGATTGCCGGCGCCATGACACGCACCAACCATCTGGGGTATATCGCTGACTATCCGACCTCTGCCACAACCGCCAGTATCAATGCATTCGCATTAGGCGCTCAGTTAGTCAACCCCAAGGTTACCGTGCATTTGGAATGGACTGCGCTGAAAAAGTTTACCGGTTCTTCTACAGAAAAACTGATCCAGCAAGGTGTCGATATCCTCTCCAACCAGGATATGATTACCCCACAATATGCCTCTAAACAGTTTGGTGTGTACCAGATTCATCCGGATGGCTCGGTACGTAATATCGCGATGCCGATCTGGAACTGGGGAATCTTTTATGAGAAGCTGATTCAGAGCCTGCAGAGCGGTTCTTGGGAAAATGACAATACGGACAATGGCGTGAAAGCCATCAATTATTGGTGGGGAATGGCTGCAGGCGTCATCGATGTGGTCTACACACAGGCTCTGCCGGACGGTTTGAAACATCTGGTGGAGTTGCTCAAAAAATCCATCATTGATGGTTCTCTGCTTCCCTTTGCCGGCGTCATCCATGATCAGGATGGTACCATCGTCGTCCCAGAAGGCAGCGTACTCGATACTGAAGAGATCGTCACGATGAATTGGCTAGTTGAGGGCATCAACGGCCGTATCCCCAACATTGACGAAGTCACGGATGAAGCTGCTTCGGCTATGAATCCTATCATTATTTAATCTATAGTTACGTAGTGGGGCCATTGCAAAACAGATGAGAAATCATCTTAGGAGCAATGGCTTTTTTTGAAATGGAACAAAGCGGATGATTTTGCGATATCCTCATTACTGCGTGAGCGATGTAACAATTTCTCAGCCAGACTAATGAGAAAACGCCCGGATTTCTCATTACTGCGTGAGCGATGTAACAATTTCTCAGCCAAACCAATGAGTAACTATGGGCTGTGAAATCGCAATGCCCTTGTGGAACATATTGGAAACAAAAAAGGAGTCCGTGCATTTACGGAACTCCTTAGGAGATTGTACTCTTTCATCCTGTGCAAATGGTGAGACATCGTAGGTATTCTGCAACAGCTCCCTTCTTGCATAGAAAAATTTACGATTTAAAGGTTTACAGATGGACGGCAAAATGCTACACTGTATGCATGAAATCTATCCTGAATAGGAGAATGCATATGAGTAAGTCTGAATATATCGCTCCGGCGGTACAGCGATTGCTGGATCTGTGTACCAATGGACTATTTGTGAATTTACGAGACTTTCCCGAACCGATGAAGAATACATATCAGCACCTGCGGGAAGCCGTACGCGGCGGTCGGCTCCTTGGCGCGGAATTAGCGCTGACAGATATGATAGGAGTTTGTCTGCAGTTTCCGGTCCTAATGGCGTGTTCTATCTTGACCAGGAGCCAGGCGGCGGAATCGGAGAAGCAAGAGGTCTATAGGCGGTTGACCGCGCACGCGGTGGACGCGGCATATTGCATGGACGCCTTGATTCCGGCACTTCGAGAATTTTTTCTTCATAATCCGGATGAGAACGCGGCGCTTTTTCTGACAGCCGCGGAGGATATGACCCGGAGGATCAAGCAGCAGGATCTGTTGGCTTGGTGTAACCGGGTACAGGCCGGCGCGTTTCTGGAATTGAATCGTCCGGAGGCGGCCAGCGAGCTGATTACCTATATTGATCTGCTGAATCAACATCTCAAACAGGTACTTCATTTTTATACGCATGTGAAAGAGAAACCAGAGGCAAAGACACTGACTTTTGATTGTTTGGGAACAGAAATTATCGCGAAGCCGTGGGTGTTTCGCAGTCAGGATCAGATGTTTCTGATGGAAAAGATGGATGCGCCTTGTTGTAAGATGTTTTGTCGGGGACAGAACGATCGGAGTCTCGTGCTGTTCGACGCGCCAGAGGAGTGTGCTCTCTTTCACGAAGAGGCGCTGCCTGCGTCTGGACGCTCCATGCTGGAAGAACTTTCAGGGGTCTATACACCCTCCGAATATGTACGTCCGCAGTATTGGGACAGATGGCTGCGGCAGGCATTAGGAGAGAGAGACCGCGGATATCTACTCCTGGAAGCGGAGAGCAATATGGGAAAAAGCATGTATACCTGTATGCTGGATCCCGCATCTCCCTTTTATACGCATGTGCGGTTTCTGGAAAATATGCGGGTCTGCCGCTATGCGGTCAGCCTGTATCCGGATACCCAGCGGCCCAGTTATTTTGTTCACGCGCTTAATGCGATGTTTCCCGAGGCGTCGCCAATCTTGTTTACAGAAGAGGCCGTAGACCTGCGCCGGAGGATCGGAGAGTTCCTGAACGCCAGAGTGCGGGAATGTCCGGAACAACCGTTGCTTTTGATTTTGGATGGTATGCATCAGCTGGACTACAGTCCAGATTTGGCGTTTTCTTTGCCGAAAGTGCTGCCGGCGGTATCGCAGTTGACGGCAGGAGTCTATATTCTTCTGACCGATCGATGCGCGGCCAGTGACGCCGCGACAGCCGCGCCGCACCGAAACTGGCTTCTGAATAAGGATCCGCTGGCACGGATTGGAAGTTTCACAAAGAATCATCCCCAGCATCAGCAGCTGTTCCGTACGTATTTATCTCAGTATGTACTGCATGCAAACAGCGAGGACAACCCTGTGGTCGCGGCGCTGAGCGGATATATGGAAGCAGACTTGTGTCTGGCGCATATTCTGCGGGACATTCTGGTCATCGACAGGCCGGAGGCGTATATGAGCCTGACGGATTTCTTCCGTCAATATAAAAGTCCGGCCAAGCTGCTGCAGCTCTATCTGGACGATCTTATGGAGCTCTACGGACCGCTTTACGCGCCTTATATTCGGGAGATTCTGCAGTTGTTGGCATTAGCACCGCATCCGCTGTCCGATCAGGACTTTGAGTATTTCGCGCTGCGGCGTCCCGCGCCGCATATCCTGTGGGCGATCCTACGAGATCTAAAACCATTCTTAACTTTGTATGATGCGCAGACGATCGGATTTTCCACGACGAAGACGCATCTGTTTGTATTGACGATGTATGGGCAGGAATGGAAGAATTACTGTGTGCGGCTCCTTCAAGAACGGGCCCAGCGTCTGGCTTCTTCCCCGTACCCATTGACACGGGATCATCTGCTGACCGATCTGGATTACTATGCCCGCGGCGCCGGATGGAAGGGGCATGAGGCGCTTCTGACAGCGTTGGAACAGGCGCTTACGCCGCCCGAAAATCGGGAGGAAGCCTTGTCCCTGTCCGTGGTGGATTATTTCCGTACACTGAGCGATTTCTTTTCCGATGAGACAGAGAATCCCTTCCGTATGGATACATTATGGGTGCTGGCGTTTTCACCGCTGCAGTCGGACCGAAGGATCGCCTGCGGCCGATGGGATTCTCTTGCGGGGACGCCGGCTTTTCGTCCGGAGATGTACGCGAAGAGCTGTCGCCTATACATGGATTTGTTGTCTAAACAGGATCCGCTGTGTATCTCTACAATTGAAGCCATGGCGGCGTTCCGGCGGAAATCAGAGAGCCTGTACGACTACGCGTTTATATGGCATCCGGAGAAACTGGCGAGAACGCGTTTGAAAGAGGCGCTTGCAGGGTCTTTCGCCTATACGCAGAACGCGGATCCCTGCAACTTGCCCTGGGTGAAGGAGAAGCTGCCGGAGCTGGTATATCAGGCGGAAGCGGATTTGCAGAATCCTCTTCCGCAGGAGTGCGCGGTATTGACGCATCTCTTGATGCCATTCTGCGAGGCTTTTCTGCGTGCACTTCTCCCCATACTATGCAGTCGGGAATTGCTGGCGGAAGCCGCGGAGTGGTTCGCGTTCATCCGGCAGCTTCTGATTCGCGTCTATCAATGCAGACAGAAACTGTGTTACGGAATCCGGCAGTATGCGACGCTGCTTTTGGCGGATGCGGATTGTAAGCAACCGTTATATAACTGTGATTTTGCGGCGAGATCCCTGGAGGAGTCGCGGCTGCGCCTGTTGGAAAGCGACTTGCGGCTATGGCTTGCGACATTTCCGGAGAAGTCGAGTCTACAGTATTTCAGAGAGAAGACCTCGATATGGCGCACGGAAGAAGCGATCCTACGATTGGAAAGTATACACAAGCCCACTCCTAAAGAATATAGTGTGAATCCCAGAACCATCCGAAATCAGATCGCACAGTTATCCGGAGAGGCGGCGCTGCAGCTGGCAGATCAGTGGTATGACTACCTCTGCGCGAGTCTGGCGTCGCTTCGAGGCAGCATCCCGATTGGACGTTCCAACGACCTCTGCGCGGTACAGCTCGTTAGAGCCGAGATTCTATGTGAATTAGGACGTGTAGAGGAGCTTCACGCTTGTGTGATGCAGCTGCGGTTCTTCTTATCCTGTGGTGCGTTATCGTCGAAGAGGACGCTGGAAGTAGTCTGTGCGCTGGGCACGAAACTTCTGGCAGCAGATACACTGGCGCGCTATCCTTCATCGCAGGCGCTTGTGGCGCTGTATGCTTCTCTGCACTCCAGGCTGCAGAAGAGCCGGTCATTCTTGACGTCCCGGCAGATTGCTCATGTACAGATGCAAATTAAAGAAAGTTTTCCGGAGTGTATGCGTTCTCAGCAGTTTTATGCGTATCTTTTGCCCGCGCAAGCGCGGATTCTGGGCGGGGCGCAGGGAGCCGGGGAATGCGGACGCAGGGCAGAGAATGCTAAAGATCCGGTAGAGAAGATCATTGCCTATCTGGCGCAGATACACTGCGCGCAGGATAAAGAGGCACCTCGGCAAAAGCTTCTGGAGTACCTGCAGCAATGGATCGAGAAGGATATTCTGGTGATTCCGCCGGCGCTTCTGGATTATGGGGTTTCACTGGCGCTGGAGCTGTTGGGCCAGAGGCCGAAAGCGGCGTTTGCCGCCCCGTTTTACCAAGTGTGGGTACAGCATATGCCGCCAGAGATCGCTCTTTTAGGATTGGATGGCCGTATGGGCGGCCAGAGCCGGCCGTTGTATCGCCGGGTAGCCAGCTGTTTCTGGACAGAGGGCGCTGAGGTGCAGCCCGAGGTGCTTCGGGATCAGATTCAGGCACAGGAATCCAACCCGGTCTATCAAGCTTTTGATCTGCTTTGCGTCGCGATCGCGGTCGGCAGTGTTTCGATTGCGTCGGCGGGCACGCTGGCCCAAATGGGATATGCGATCCTGGAAACGGATGGACCGATTACGGTATCGCGCATCAGCCTGGCGCTGGAATTGGTAAAACTGCAGATTCTATCGCTCTGCATGGATGGAGATGCCTGTCTGACTTCTCTTTCGGAATTATGCAGCCGCTGGATTGATCTCCTATGGCAAAGAGCCATTGCCAAAGAGAACCAGCTGGAGGACCCCAGCTATATCTGCCGTACGCAGGACGGGCATTTTCATTCGGTGCCGCCTGTGCCGCTGCAGATGGATCAGCGTATTTTGGAAGATTGTATCGGCAGCGACGCGGTGGTCAGTACGCCTCTTTTAGGGCCGGCCTTCCGCGTCTATGCTAGGTTGTGGAAAACGCCGCTGCGCTGTCCGCTGCCGGAATCCTTATCGGAATATCTGCAGCAACGATTACTAGAAAACTGGAATCAATTAT
This sequence comes from uncultured Clostridia bacterium, assembly GCA_937892735.1. Lineage (GTDB taxonomy): Bacteria > Bacillota > Clostridia > Lachnospirales > Bianqueaceae > Faecimorpha. The sequence goes on from CALBGL010000056.1 coordinate 16,782, forward strand.
AAGGAGGAGACAAACATGTTACAGTATCTATCCCAGGAAGACCAGAAATGGGTACAGGAGACCCTACAGAAGGTGACGGAGAAGATGAAGGTTGTGAGAGAGCGCGCGCAGAAGAAGATTCCGTTTACTTCGAAGGGCGGGGTTTATGATGATCATTCAGGCGAGAAGGAAATCAACTGGTGGACGAATGGATTCTGGGGGGGCATGATGTGGCAGCTGTACCAGGAGACGGGGGATCCTCGTTATATGGAGATCGCCAGATACTCAGAGGAAGCATTGGATCTGTGTTTTGAACAGTTTATGGGGCTGCATCATGATGTGGGCTTCATGTGGATGCCCACGGCGGTAGCGGATTACCGAAAAACGGGAAATTCGGATGGACGGCGCAGAGGACTGCATGCGGCCACGCTCCTGGCTGGTCGTTTTAATCCGGTAGGGCGTTTTATTCGGGCTTGGAACGATGAGTGGCATGGCCATGTGAACACGGGCTGGGCCATTATCGACTGCATGATGAATCTCTCGCTTCTCTACTGGGCTTCGGACGAACTGGATGATCCGCGTTTTCGTCAGATTGCCATGATGCACGCGGATACGGCGCTGGAGCATTTTATTCGGCCGGATGGATCGGTGAATCACATTGTAGAATTTGATCCGGAATCCGGGATAGAGACTGCGACATACGGAGGGCAGGGCTATGAGAATGGATCCTCCTGGACGCGGGGGCAGAGCTGGGCCATCTATGGTTTTATGATCAGCTACCGTCATACCGGCAAGCAGGAATACCTGGATGCGGCGAAACGGGTTGCGCATTATTTCATCTCCAATATTCCAGAGAACGGCCTGATTCCAATAGATTTCAGGATGCCGAAGGAGCCGTACTATGAGGATTCCACGTCGGCGGCCATCGCGGCTTGCGGCATAATTGAGATCGCTCGATTTGTGGATGAGTTGCAGCGGCCTCTATATCTGGGGGCAGCCCTGCGACTTTTGCACGCGCTGAGCGCGTCTCGCTGCGATTGGGATTCGGAGCGAGACGGGATTTTGGAGAAGTGTTCCAGTTCGTATGCGGAAGAGACGCATGAATACAATATCATCTATGGAGATTACTATTTCCTGGAAGCGTTGCTGAAGCTTAAAGACAACGACTTGTGGGTCTGGTAATCTGTCTGCGGAACCAGCCTATAGAGAGCATATCCTGTTCTCTATAGGCTTTTCCTGTAAAGGAGGAGAAAGCGAGGAGTTGCAAAGCAGGATGGGAAGTGGTATAATAGGCGCAACAAGGCATTTTCCATATTCGGAATATGGGATCTGCGTTTCCCAGTACAAAAGACAAGACAAAATCTAAGGAGGGAAAAATATGGCGAACCAAAAAACATATAAGATTTTAGAAAGGGATCCCTACCTGGCTGATTTCGCAGGCGATATCGAATTGAGAATGCGCCTGTATCAGGAGACCAAGAAACGGATCCTGGGCAAGGAGAAGAAGATCAGTTCTTTCGCGAATGGAAATCTATATTATGGATTTCATCAGGAAGGGGATACCTGGGTCTACCGGGAATGGGCGCCCGGAGCGGATGCCTTGGCGTTGATCGGGGATTTCAACGAGTGGGACAGGCAGGCGAATCCCATGCGGAGAATTAACGAGAATGGGGACTGGGAGGTTCGGGTATCCGGATTGGAGCATGGTTCTCATGTCAAAGTGCAGGTCACATCCAGAGGACGGACTTTCGATCGGATTCCGCTATATATACATCGTGTAGAACAGGACCCTGTAACGCGTGATTTCAGAGGACAGATCTGGAATCCACCAGAACTGTTCCCGTGGACGGATCAGGATTATAAAGTCACTAAAAAAGCGCTGTTAATCTATGAGGCGCATATCGGGATGTCCGATGAAGAGGGACATATTGCCAGTTACGATCATTTTACGGAAGAAATCCTGCCGAGAATCAAAAGGGACGGATATAATACCATACAGTTGATGGCGATCATGCAGCACCCCTATTATGCGTCCTTCGGCTATCAGGTGACCAATTTCTTTGCGGCGTCATCCTGGTATGGCGAACCGGAAGGGTTGAAACGGCTGGTTAACCGCGCGCACGAGATGGGCATCACCGTCTTGCTGGATCTGGTACATTCTCACGCGGCGTGCAATACCGCAGATGGCATCAACGAATTTGACGGAACCACATATCAGTTTTTCCATGAGGGGGCAGAGGGCGATCATCCGGCCTGGGGCACGAAACTGTTTGATTACGGGAAGCCCGCGGTGCTGCATTTCCTGCTGTCCAACCTGAAATACTGGCTGGAGGAGTACCATTTCGACGGATTCCGTTTTGACGGCGTCACATCCATGCTGTACAAAGACCATGGCCTGGGCACGGGGTTTGATAATTATCATAAATACTTTAGTCTGAATACGGATACACAGGCGATTGCCTATCTGCAGTTGGCGAACGAGCTGATCCATGAGCTGCGGAAGGACGCGATCACAATCGCGGAAGATATGAGCGGGATGCCCGGCATGTGTCTGCCGATTCGGGAAGGCGGCATCGGCTTTGACTATCGTCTGAGCATGGGGTTGCCAGATTTTTGGATTAAGACCGTGTCCAAGGTGCCGGATGAATACTGGGATATGGGCAAGATGTGGTATGAGTTGACCACGCGCCGTCCAGGAGAGAAATCCATTGCGTATTGCGAATCTCACGATCAGGCGTTGGTGGGAGATAAGACGATCATCTTCTGGCTGGCGGATCAGGAGATGTACTGGCATATGCGGAAGGAGGATCCCAGTCTAGTCATTGAGCGAGCCATGGAGCTGCATAAGATGATTCGGTTGATTACCATGTCCTTGGGAGGCGATGGATATCTGAATTTCATGGGGAATGAGTTTGGACATCCAGAATGGATCGATTTTCCGCGAGATGGAAATGGAAACAGTTTTCAGTATTGCCGCAGACAGTGGAGTCTGGCCGATAATCCGGATCTGAAGTACCATCAGCTCGAAGCCTTTGATAACGCGATGATCACGTTGAATGATAAGGGAAAGGTGATGGACAGGGAGGGAGGGAAACTCCTGTATCTGCATAATGACAACAAAACGTTGGCGTATACACGGGGGGATTATCTGTTTATCTTTAATTTCCATCCGACTAAGGATAACTGGATTGATCTGCATAGCCTGCGAGGACAGAAATTTCGCAGAGTCATGGGAACTGCGGAGCAGCAGTTTGGCGGTTGGATTGGAGAGGAAAACTGGCCGGTGCCCGCGACATTTCCGGAGGGAGAGAACCTGAAAGAAGGGGTAAAGGTTCCCAGGAGATGCGCTTTTGTTTATAAGAAAGTACGTAGCCGTAGACCTAAAGAAGAGTAAGAAAAAAGCGTTCGTCCGGAGAGATCGGAACGAACGCTTTTTGTATGAAACAGAACGTATTCTAATCATACAGAACGTTTTGCTTGGCGAGAAATAAAATAGCCTGTTTTAAGGCGGAAAGACAAGACTCTGGAGAGAGGGTAGGCATCCCCGCAGGAACACAGGCTTGTCCCGCGAGATAAGGAATGTGAACGAAGTCGCACTGACAGGAGAAAGGCGCGGCCTCAAGCTGATGCATTGCGTGATAAAACAGGCAGTTGCAGACAAAGGTGCCGGCCGTATTGGAGATGGCTACGGGCAGCCACTGATCCTGAAGGTGATGTACCAGCGGCGCCAACGGAATGTTTGTAAAATAGGCGGCGGGTCCATCGGGCAGGATCGGAAGTTCCTGCGGAGCGTATCCTGCGTTATCTGGAATGCGAGCGCTCATGCAGTTGATGGCTACTCGCTCGAAATGTACCTGTTTACGACCGCCAGCCTGACCCAACAGGAGAAGAATGTCTGGTTCGACGTCCTTCAGGAGTTCCTGCAGCCGACGCGGGGCTTCTACGAATTGGGTGGGCAAGACTTCTTTGACCAGAAGTATGTTTTCCAGACGGTCCGGCAGCCGCCGCAATAGTTCTAAAGAGGAGTTTTGCGGTTCGGCTCCAAAAGGATCAAAAGAAGTAAGGAGAACTTTCATATTTTTCCCTCCGTTTCTACTGGAATTGTATATAAAATTGAGAGAAAGGCTCTTTACTTTTGCTGAGTTTATTATATAATAAATAAGGTGAGAATGCAAGGCTTCTATGATCACAGTGCATCTCACCGTGTGAATCGCATTGCTGTTTCAGCGGCCTATTAGAAATGGAAAGAGGAGAGAAGAATGAAAGCAACGATTGATGTGATATCTGGCTTTTTAGGCGCGGGGAAGACGACCTTGATCAAAAAGCTCTTAAAAGAAGGGCTGCAGAATGAGAAAGTGGTACTGATTGAAAACGAATTTGGAGAAATTGGGATTGACGGCGGCTTTTTAAAAGAAGCCGGCATTCAGATCACAGAGATGAATTCTGGATGTATCTGCTGCACGCTGGTGGGTGATTTCGGAAAAGCGCTGCAGGAGGTTCTGGATCAGTATACTCCGGATCGTGTGCTGATCGAGCCGTCAGGCGTGGGAAAACTTTCGGACGTAGTGCAGGCGGTACAGGGAATCGCTTCTAAGATGGAAGGGGTTCAGATTGGCGGCAGTGTTACGGTTGCCGATGTATCGAAATGCAAGATGTATATGAAGAACTTCGGGGAGTTCTATAATAATCAGATTGAAAACGCGGGAACCATCGTTCTGAGTCGTACACAGAAGGTTTCCGAGGATAAAGTGGAGGAATGTGTGAAGCTCCTGCGAGAGCGCAATCCGAAGGCGACCATCATCACAACACCTTGGGACGAGTTGTCCGGAGAACAGATCCTGACAGCTATGATGGAGGGCAGTACGCTGGAACAGGAGATGCTGGAAGAGGCACATCACCACCACCATGATGGCGAGGAATGCTGCTGCCACGATCATGACCATCATCACCACCATCATGATGGCGAGGAATGCTGCTGCCATGATCATGACCATGAGCATCATCATCACCACCATGACGAGGAGTGCTGCTGCCACGATCATGACCATGAGCATCACCACCATCACCATGGACATGATGCGGATGAGATATTTACAAGCTGGGGATTTGAGACAGCCAGAAAATATACGGAAGAAGAGATTCATCATATTCTGGCAGAGCTTGATACCGGGAAATACGGTGTAATCCTTCGGGCCAAGGGCTATGTTCCTTCAGAAGGAGGCAGCTGGCTGCATTTCGATTTTGTACCGGGAGAGGCGGAGACTCGGCGGGGCAGTGCGGAAGTCAGCGGACGGATCTGCGTCATCGGAAGTCAGCTGGCAGAGGAACAGCTGGATGTATTGTTTCAGAAATCAGTAAGATAAGAGGTTCTAAATGGGAAAGAAAAATAAAAAACTCTCAAAGAGACAATTGCAGCAGAATATGTTCCTCAGCTTTATCATGCTGATCATCGCGCTGATTCTATTGATTGTGGGTATCTTTTTGATTCGAGGCATAACAACTCCGGCGGAAGAGTCTTCTTCGGAGGAGCAAAGTCAGGTCATTCAGATTCCGGAGATTGGGGATAGTTCCGGGGAGGTCGAGGATTCGGCGCAGCAAGTGAATGGAAATCCTGTGCCGGCTGAGGATTCCCGCGAAGAAAGTTCAGTGCGGGAAGAGAGTTCACAGGCAGAGAGTTCGCAGGAAGAAAGCTCTGAGGAAGAGAGTTCAGAGGAAGAATCCTCCGAAGAGAGTTCTTCACAGGCAGAGAGTTCCGAGGAGAGCAGCCAGACCGGGAACTGGCGGACGGTAACGGATGATTATTTTGCGGATGCGGCGTTTGTCGGAAATTCATTGACAGAAGGACTTTTCTTCTATACGGACATCGGAGACATTGCGGACGGCTATTATTCCACAGGGTTGAATGTACTGAACGCACAGACGGATGCTTTTGTGGATGGAGCGTATACGTTAAATGACGTGCTGTTAGCTCATAATTATAGCAAGATCTATGTCATGATGGGACTCAATGAAGTCGGGTGGCCCAGTCCAGACAGTTTTGTGAAGGAATATGAGAAGATGCTGCAGCAGATCGAGAGTGATTGTCCGAACGCGATTATCTATGTGCAGTCCATCCTACCGGTCAGCGCGGCGCGTTCTGCGCAGGGAGACAGCATCAATAATGCCAATATTCGGAGCTTTAATGAGCAGATTCGTCAGATGGCAGAACGAAACGATTGGGTGTATCTGGACGTATGGAGCGCGATTGCCAATGAAAACGGGGAATTGGACGCGGATGCCACACCGGATGGAATTCATTTCGGTACTTTTTATATGGAAAAATGGTTGGATTATTTAAGAGTACACGCGGTGAGCGAGTAAGGAGACGATACAAATGAAGAAAATAGCTTTGATTCTTTGTAGTTTGATGTTAGTGATATGTAGCGCATGCAGCAGTCAGCAGCCGGCTGCGCACGATTTGAATATGACTGATCTGGCCGAGAAATTAAAGACCAGCGGCGCGTTTGAGGAAAATATCAGCAGCACGATGGAACCGATCCGCGCGGATCGCGCAGTAGATATGTTTGGCGCTTCAGAAGAAGACGTCAAGGATGCGGTATATTATACCTGTGTAGGAGCTACCGCGGCGGAGATTCTTATCTTTGAGTGTACGGATGAACAAGCGGCGCAGAGAGTCTACGATCTGGCCGAGCCACACCTGGAAAACCTGCAGACCACGTATGAGAGTTATGCGCCGGAAGAGGCCAAGAAAGTCGAGAATGCTGTGAAAGAATTATATGGAAGATATGTGATTGTGGTAGTATCCTCGAATGCGGATACCGTGCAATCCGTGATTGCGGAGGCGACAGCGTAATTGTATGAGACCCAAAGAAGTTCCCATATATGTGTTTGCCGGGTTTCTGGAGAGTGGAAAAACCACGATGATCAAAGAACTCCTGGGGGATCCGGAATTTACAGAAGGAGAAAAGACCCTGCTGGTTGTTTGTGAAGAAGGGGAAGAGGAATATTCGGAGGAATTCCTGCGGCGAAGCCAGACGGTTCAGCGCGTGGTGGAAAGCAGCGAAGAACTGACCTATGGTTTTTTGGCGCGAACCAATAAGGCGGAAAGACCGGATCGGGTTATGATTGAGTATAACGGAACCTGGCCGCTGGATCCTCTCTTGCAGATGGAGCTGCCGGCTGGATGGGGGATTGCGCAGATTATCTCCCCGGTCAACGCAAAGACCTTTGATCTGTACATCAAGAATATGCGGCAGATGATGGTAGACCAGCTGTCTGCCGCGGATCTGATTTTGTTCAATCGGTGTACAGAAGATACCCCTGTTACGGTTTACTGGCGGAACATGAAGATGATCAACCGGGCTGCGATGCTGATTTTCGAAAAAGAAGGCGGCGAGGTGATCGAAGTCAAGGGTGAGGATGTTCTGCCTTACGATCTGAACGCGCCGGTGATCGAGATTCAGGATGATGACTTCGGGATCTGGTATGTGGACGCCATGGAGAATCCTGCGCGTTATGAAGGGAAGACCGTTCATTTCACCGGAATGGCGTATCGAGAACCCAATTTCCCGGCAGGATACTTTGTTCCCGGGCGTTTTGCCATGACCTGCTGTGCGGAGGATATGCAGTTTATGGGGTATTTATGTAAGAGTAAGGTGGCGGAGAAGCTGAAACGAGATGCCTGGGTGGATGTGACGGCAGTGGTGCATCAGGAAGAAATGGCGGCCTATGGCGGCAAGGCGCCTGTGTTATATGCCAAGCGCGTCGCCTCGGGCCATAAACCGGAGAAAGAATATGTCTACTTATATTGAGCGTATAGGCGCCGCAGCGGCCGCGGCAGCCCAAGAGTTAAATTGTCTGACGACGGAACAGAAGAATGCCTGTTTACTGGCCGCAGCCAAGGCGTTGGTAGATAGGCGGGCTGATATTTTGTTGGCCAACGAGGAAGACCTGAAGAAGGCAGAAGAGAAGGGCATGAGAAGCTCTATGGTGGATCGGCTGCGCCTTACGGCAAGTCGAATCGAGGACATGGCGGAGGGCCTTCGTCAGGTGGCGGCATTGCCGGATCCCTTGGGCGAGG
>CALBGL010000057.1 GCA_937892735.1 uncultured Clostridia bacterium
TGGGAATCCCCTCATATCTTTGATTGATAATGTCTTTTCCCGGCGCTTCTGGATCTGCCAAAGAATACTGTCGTATATGAAGTCTCATATATGTTTCCCCATCCTCCACCTCATTCTCTACATACCCTTCGTATACATATCCTCGATGAATCGCAAAATATATATTTATAATTCCGCCGGATTTGGCAAACTCTACAGTTCTCACAAACTCCCGTTCCGTTCCCTGTAGGTTCATGCGCCAGATCTGTGTCGCATCACTAAGCCAATACAGATGCTGATCGTACACCTGTATCCCCATCGGTATAAAAATATACCCATTGCAAAGATTGCTATCATGCGTACACTCGGGCTTTCCACATAGGATACCCTCGGTCCCCGTCTGGTCGTCGTAATAATGAATCCATGTCTCTGAGAGCGGCCCACATGCATAATACGTTGTATCCTGTTTATCCAGATACCCACTGGATACTATATGTTGTTCCGATACATCATAATTCGGCAAATAGTCATCCGTATAAAATCGCTCATCCGTATACACACCATTGGATTGCGTACAGCCGGGCAACAGCAGGCAGGTCACTATAAACAAAGCAGTCCATATCCTAATCATATTTTTATCCCCCTATGGCGAAAGAGATGCAAGTTTTTTGCATCTCTTTCGTCCATATACTTCCACCTACGCTTATCCTACCGCTAAATACTTTACATTACGTCCCCCAATATAATAATTACACCGAGAAGACTGAAGTTCCCCTTTATTCACAGTATCGGAACACGAATTCGTTCCAATATTGTACAGTGTATATTCCGTACCATCGATCGCCCATGCACTGCCTCTTACCATAACCGTCGTCGCATCGCTCGGGCTTTCCGGCGTATAGGACAAACTCGCCATCGTGTAGTCATAACGCATAACTAAGTTCGCATAGTAAATCCCTGAGCTATATTCTCCGGATTCATGCGCTTCCCCCGTCGTCCGGGCACTGACCGTCAATGTCATCCCCATCGTCAGTACCAACGCCAAACTCAACGCCACCATTCTTTTTTTCCATTTTTTCATAGGTCTTACCTCCAAGATTGATTTTCCGACACGTTCCCGGGATTGACATCCCCAGAGGAAAAGAATCTTGCATTCGGCCTTACATATGCTTCCTTTTCCTCTAATTCATCCTGTTCATGGGAATCCTCCTCCTCTCTGCTCTTCACGAACCATTCACGCCTTGTCCCGGACCATCATAGACGGTCTGAGATTCCTTCCAAAACAATGGACTCCGATATTCGAGTCATTGCCTCTCATCTAAGTCCATTATATACCATGCCACTCCGCAATACAATCCCCCAAACATAAGTTATGGAAACGAACTGCTTTTTTAAGCAGTTCGTTTCCATTTTCAGATAATTCATTCTATTTATACGCTACAGATCCACCCGAATGACAAATATTCCGGTCTCCCTATGCGCCGCGACATGACCTCCTGCCTGCTTGACCAGCTTGTCCACAATGTACAGTCCGCGTCCTCTCTTCTCGCCCTTGCTGCTTGTCCCCTTCCGGAACAAGGCTTCCTCGGCGATTTCCCCTCTCTCCTCGTATGGGTTTCTGCACTGTATCCACAGACTATTTTCCTCCTGTCCCAACTCCAGTTCGATCCAGCGGCGCTCTTCTTCCATACTTTCCACCGCCTCTATAGCATTCTCCAGGATATTTCCCAACAGGGAAACCAGGCTTGTCTCCTTCCAGTCATATGTCGGTACGATTGGTGTGACGTACAATCGCAGCTCGATCCCTTTGGCCTCACACTGTCTCCGATAATTGTCCAGGATCCTTCGAACGATCGGCTGTAGCAGCCAGTAGGCGCTTTCCTTCGCCTCTTCCTCTAAAAACGTCTGCGCCAATGGCACGCTGTCTCCGTTTTCCACCATCCGCAGCTTCTTTTCGTATTCATGGCTCCGTATCTTCGCCGCTTCCGTCTCCTGCCGCAATGCCTGGATCGTCTGCATCTGCCGGCGCCTTGTAGATTCATAGAAGATAAACATCGTCCCCAATACCAGGATGCCCTCTAAGATCAGCACTGGATACAGGTTCAGATTATACCCTGCCTCCAAACGGGGCTTAAAGACCATGCAAAACAACAGACTGCCGCAGGCCACCAGACTCATGACCACCTTAGCCCACCCCGGCTTGCTGTCATAGGTAATATCCACTCCGCGCCAACGAATCAGAGCCCAGAGCAGAACTGTGATGAGCGCCACGCCGATCTCTACCACAAGGGAAACCCTGTCCATGCCCAGCCTAAAGAGGGCCTCTGGAATCCATGGCAGGCAAAGTGCCTGTAAATAAATCAGCAGCGCGTATGATACCAATCCTATGTAGAAAGCTCGGATGACCGAACGTCCGCCAAGCAGAACCCACAAAATCACCGTGATGCTCACATATCCAAAAATAGTTGGAATATAATACCAAGTAGCCAGCATAGAATATACCAGAGCCATGCAGCCCCACAGGATCCAGCGGCCGCGGGCAACCGGCCGACCAGCGAGTCCTCTTCCCATGACCGCCAGGATCCATTGCTCCACGATACAGGCCAGAAACATATACATACGTAATCCCTCATTTCTTATCGTTAGGAGGTCTTTCCCTTGAAAAAACCCATAGATGTCATTTGCGATTTCTATATGGCACACAGCCTGCTCCCAGCACGCGAGATCGAATATATGCGCTACGCCATGCTCTCCGTATTCTCCGAGGCAATCAAGCTATTGCTCTTTCTCGTTCTTTTCCTGTTGCTGGACAAGCTCTCGGCCTTCGGTTTGATTCTACTCGTTCTTTTCCCCATTCGCTGGGCCAGCGGAGGTGTACATGCCCGTACCTTCTGGGGGTGTTTTAGCGCCAGTCTGCTTTGGCTGCTCTTTCTGGTCTATGTACCCCCTTATCTTCCCATGAATCTCCTGCTGCAAGTGCTGCTGCTCTTTCTGGCCCTCTTGTCCGTCCGGCACATCCCCTATACTCCGGCTTTTCGTCCGATTACTCGCCAAAGAACCATTCATATCCTACGGTATTGTTACCTGATCCTCGTTGGTCTCTGGATCCTGGTATTCAATATAGCAGACATGCCTGCGGCCTATACTCGCATAGGGTTTTACACGATCCTGCTGCAGGCGCTGCAACTTTTCATTCCGCATACCCAGAAAGGAGGTGTGGCGCATGTATAAAGTTCTCACAATGGTAGGCTCCTTCTTTGCCGCCTTGGCTTCCCTGCTGACTTCCATGGGAACCTTTGGACTTATCGGCGAGATCAATCCTCCCAAGTCGCTCCTGCGATAAGTTAGGGAAGCAACCAGGATAGCGACTTCAAGAAAGACCGTCCGACAGGGATCTGTTCTGGTTGTCCCTGACCATGCTGTACCATCACCAGCTTGTAATTCCCATCTTCCTGAATGACTTGCTGAATATACCGTACATTCACAATCGTCGTCCGGGAAACCTGTACCAGATCCCTGATTTTGCGTGTTTGGATCTCCTGCAGCACTTTCTTCAGGAAATCCGAACGGCCGGTACATGCCTGCCGAAACGCCACCTGTCCCGATTCATTCAGCTTGTACACGAAGTGCTCTTTCTTATGCGCTTCGATGCTGACGATCTGATGAACCGGGACTTTTTTTATATGGTAAGGCCGTTCCCCCGGCACCTCCAGTATCGCATCCTCTCCACACAGTTCCGATGTGTACCACAGCGCTTCTTTTAATCTCGCATACCCCTCCGGTGTCTTCGGGAAGAATTTCTGTGCCAGTCCATCCCGAAACAGGATCCCCTGTACATGCGAAAAATGGCTCACAACCCAGATGCTTGCAGCTTCCTTTCTCTCCCTCCGCAATTTCCACAGGATCTCCCAACCCTCTATGCTGACTCGCTCCTGCAGATTCATATCCAGAATCAGCAGATCATATTGCGTCTGGCTGGACACTTGAAACAGATCCTCCGAACCAGAGACCATGGTAAGCCGTATATACCCTTCCTTCTTAGCTTCCTTCTCCATGCTGTCGATGAGAGCCCACATCGTCTCCCGATCCTTCTCCTCATCGTCCAGATATAAGATGGAAAACACATCCTGCCGCATCGTGTTATCTCCTCCTATTGGTTATCGTGTGAAGGTCTCGATTTAAGCCATGCCCACCATACAGGACAGTGTGATGAAAATTAACACGACGCCGCCCAACCAGCACAAACCTTCGAATCGCTCGGAAGCCTGTAGTGGCGCCTCCTTCATGGTCCATCCCTCCACGCGCTTCCCTCGCAGCAGTTCCTGCCGTCCATTCACATAATACATCCGAATCAGACACCATACCGCAATCCCTGCTAAGAGTAACGATACCGGCAAAGCTTTCCATAGACTCTCTTCTTTCTGCATCTCTACAAAGAGGCGTCCAAGGAAAGAGTCCTGTCCCGCCAGCGCCTGCGTACCGAATGCCATCAAGATCTGTGTTCCATTGATCATAAAATGTGCCAGCATAGCCGGCCACAGGGAATCCGCTCCCAACGTGATGAGCGCGCAGAAAAAACCAAAAAGCGCAGCGTAAACCGCCTGCTGTGGATTCAAATGAAGCACGCCAAAAAAGACGCCGTTTAGCGCAGCCGCCCCATAGATATTCCATCTGCGGCATCCTGACAGATATACGCCGCGACAAACCAGCTCCTCCATCACGGCCGGAATCAGCGCCGTAGCAAGGAGTACGGCCCACCATGGTTCTTTCAGATAGCCCTGTATCGAGTCATTCAAATAATTATGGAAAATCATTGTACTGAAAGAGGATAGGCACATCAATAAAGGCTGTATCGCGAAAGCAAAGACTACCGTCAACACATAGGTATATCCCTTTGTCTTTTTCAGCCGCAGTACCTGTTTCGGCGAATGGTCTCGGTACCAAAAAAAGTATACACACAGGGGAAGCGCAAATTGCAGCGCATAGGTCAATATATATCGCGTTAAAATCCCCTCTATCTGTAACCATGCTGTGATTGTCGAGACAATCCCGCTGCCCAAAATCATAACCACCAGCATCACCATCGCAAACCGGTTGACTCTTGTAAATTCTCTCACCTTCGCGGCCTCCTCCCATTTGTCTTAAGCCTATCATATTTTCCTATATTTGTCAATTCCTTCCTAATGGATTTCATTCTGCTGCAAATAGTTTGACGATAACTGGGGAAAATGATATAATAGGCGTGACACGATAAAATCCTATGCCTATATCGACAGCACCATACCCCGAGTTTGCCGCCAACGGATATCAAACTCCGACCATATCGGTGCTTGTGGTATAATAGGCTTGACACGGATTCTGTGTCATAAAATAGAGAGGAGGCCTTTATCATGGTACAGCACTTTAACGATTCCGATTTCGCACAAGAGGTTTTGGCGTCAGATGTCCCTGTTATGGTAGATTTCTACGCGGATTGGTGTGGTCCCTGCCGCATGGTAGCTCCTATTGTAGAAGAGCTTGCCGGAGAATATGCCGGCAAGGTGAAAATCGGCAAGATCAATGTGGACGAGAATCCCAATACCGCCAAGCAATACAACGTAATGAGCATTCCTACCATCCTGTTCATCAAGGGCGGCAAGGTTGTCGATCAGGTGATCGGCGCTCTGCCCAAGGCAAGCCTGCAGCAGAAGCTGAATCTTCTGTAACGCCGTATGAATACTATAAATGGGTGCTGTCATGTTTCCATTTTGGTCACATGACAGCACCCGTTTTTTATCTTTGACGCAAGCCTGCACTCTCTACTCGGTTCTTTTCATATAACTATCCCCAAAACGCAAGTTTTGCCTTCTATCGTAAAAACAAAACCGCCTGAATATTGGCTTATTCAAGCGGTTTTCTTACATTGCGGGAGGAGGATTTGAACCTCCGACCTTCGGGTTATGAGCCCGACGAGCTACCGGACTGCTCCATCCCGCGATAATACTTACAAAACAAATTGTAAGCGAATGGGGGAAGGTGGATTCGAACCACCGAAAGCACAGCTAACAGATTTACAGTCTGCCCCCTTTGGCCACTCGGGAATTCCCCCATAAGCCAACGATCGGACTCGAACCGATAACCTGCTGATTACAAGTCAGCTGCTCTGCCAATTGAGCCACGTTGGCACCATTATAGAGTTATAATGGAACCCTGGACACTATAGGGCTCGAACCTATGACATCCTGCTTGTAAGGCAGGCGCTCTCCCAACTGAGCTAAGCGTCCTAAACTGTTACCACAGTCATGCAAGAGCTTCTTCTCTTGCACCGACCAAGAAGGGGCTCGAACCCTCGACCTCCGGCGTGACAGGCCGGCGCTCTAACCAACTGAGCTACTTGGCCACTTAAATCCCTGAAGATTCAAATGGAACCCTCAAAATTACACAACAACTTCTGCCAAGCTTCTCTCTTCTCTTTCCAC
>CALBGL010000058.1 GCA_937892735.1 uncultured Clostridia bacterium
ATCACAGCTTCCTCTTCTTGTCAACTCTTTTTTTCATCTTTTTCGATGTTTTTTTAAGTTGACCGCCTCCGCGGGTTCCCCCGTTTCAGACGCGTTGCCTAGTATACCACTTCTCCCTACCCTTTGTCAACTCTTTTTTTTCAAAAAAAGCAATTTTTTATCCACGGCCTCTTGGCTTCTGCCTGAGTTCTACCACAAGCTGATCCGGTCGGTTGATCCATTCCCGAGTTCCCGCTTCTCGAAGCTGGCCTAATGTGCGATATCCCCATGTGACGCCAATAAAATCCACTCCGGCATTCTGTGCGGTCAGCGCGTCTTCTGGAGAATCTCCCAAATAGACTGTTTCTCCCGAACCCACACCCAGTCTGCTCATGATACGATTCAACCCCGCAGGATCTGGCTTTCGGGGAATCCCCGGCTGTTCTCCCTGCGCCATATCGATTCGATCTCCAAAGTAAATTCGACTGAGCGCGCATACCGCCTGATGAAATTTGTTGGACAGGATCCCCGTCCTAAGCCCCATGCTATGCAGATTATCCAGCATATTCAAAATGCCGTCATAGGGCCTCGTCCGGTCCTGCATGTGTTTCTGATAATATTCCTGAAAATATTTTAGACATGCCGCCTCTGTAGAAACATCTGTTCCCAGAGGCACCGCGCGATGAATTAACATCGCCACGCCATTGCCCACAAAACGCCTCACTTCTTCTAAAGACCGTTCCGGAAAGCCATATTCCCGCAGCGCCGCATTGGTACTATTCCCCAAATCCTCCAAACTATACAACAAAGTGCCGTCTAAATCAAAAATCGCGGCTTTCTTCACTCTTTTCCCCTCTCCCATACAGAAAGGCCGCCATACTCATATCCGCAGGCGGCCTCATTCCTTATAGATTATTGTAAAAAGAAACCTTATTATCCTTAGCAAACTTGGTCAGCATCTCTTTATAACGGTCAAACTTCTCTTTCTCTTTCCCCTTATAATACACCAAAGGTTTTTCCTTGCCGCGTACAGTGATCGAGATCTTTTCTGAAGGTTTACCAAAAAGGCCCTCCTTACATTTATCAAAAGCAATGCTTGTAATCTTATCGTAGGTCAGATTCAACAGGGCCGGTCGCTTCCCCGTCTCATCGACCACGATAATCTCCGTCTTGTCATACATGATCTTATCATGTTTCATGATGATCCCCCCTATATTGGTCAACTCAGGGGGAGACTGTATCTCCCCTGTATGCGACCATTATATCATAATTCTTTTCTGCTTGTAAAGAAGCTGTGCAAATTTAATCCTCTTCCATAATAATATCTTCGATGGAACTTCCCGGCGCCACCATCGGGAATACCTTATCATCAATCGGAATATCACAAATCAGCATACTCGGGCCCTTTTCCGCCATGCATTTTCGAATTGCATCATCCACCTGTTCCGGCTTATTGATATGCACCGTGGGAATCCCAAAAGCCTCTCCCAGCTTATCAAAATCAGGACCTCGATCCAAATCTGTCTGAGAATACCGATGATGATAAAACAGTGTCTGCCATTGCCGCACCATGCCCAGCGTCTGATTATTCATGACTACTTCAATGATCGGGATGTTGTAATATTTCGCCGTAGACAACTCATTTAGATTCATTCGGAAACTTCCATCCCCGGCAATATTAAACACTCGCTTATCCGGTCTTCCCAGCTGTGCACCCATACTGGCCCCCAGACCATATCCCATGGTCCCCAGACCGCCAGATGTAATCAGTGTCCTTGGCTCTTTGAACGGATAATACAGCGCCGTCCACATCTGGTGCTGTCCTACCTCTGTCGCAATAATCGCCTGTTCTCCTGCCAAATCATAGATTCGGCGAATCACATATCCTCCATGAAGGACACCATCATGCGCCACTGAAATCGGATATCGCTTCTTATTTTCCTGGACAGCCCTGAGCCACCCGCCATTGTCAATCGGAAAATCTTCCAACCGTCGATTCAGTTCCGCAAACACATGCTCCACATCTCCAATGATATGCTGTGTCGTCACCACGTTCTTATCCACTTCCGCAGCATCCACATCGATTTGCAGAATCTTGGCATTTTTCGCGAAAGTAGACGCTTGGCTGATCACACGATCACTAAATCGCGCTCCCGCAACAATCAACAGATCCGAGTGCATGACGCTGATGTTGGAGACCTTTGTTCCGTGCATACCAATCATTCCTGTGAAATTCGGGTGATCTCCCGGAAAACCTCCCAGCCCCATCAGACTAGATCCTACCGGAATCTGCAGCTTTTCTGCAAACTTTACCAATTCCTTACTGGCGTTGGAGATCACCGCGCCGCCACCAATATACAGAAATGGCTGTCGGGCGTTCTTGATCATTTCTACCGCTTGATCCAGTGCCTTCTCCGAGATATAATCCGTCATGGCTTTAATCTCTTCGGGTTCCTGATACTCATATTCAGCGGTATTCACGGTAGCATCCTTGACGATATCCACCAGTACCGGACCCGGCCGGCCAGATTTCGCAATCTTAAAAGCCCGCCGCATCGTATCTGCAATGTCTTCCGCACGCTTCACGATGAAGTTATGCTTGGTAATCGGCATAGTAATACCGGTGATGTCCACCTCTTGGAAACTATCCTTTCCCAATAAATGATTCGGCACATTACCCGTAATTGCCACCATGGGCACGGAATCCATATATGCGGTCGCAATACCGGTAACCAAATTCGTAGCACCCGGCCCCGAAGTCGCAAGGCATACTCCCACTTTGCCGGTAGCTCTCGCATATCCATCCGCGGCATGCGCAGCTCCCTGCTCATGACTGGTCAAAATATGCCGGATCGAATCTTTATAATCATACAGTGCGTTATAGATTTCCAGCACCTGACCTCCCGGATACCCGAAAATCGTATCCACCTTCTGTTCCTTCAAACATTCCAGAACAATCTGTGATCCTCGTAATAACACGACATCTCCTCCTTATGCCCTCTGGCTGTCGAGACCACAGCAAAGAAAATTTACGCTTCCTCCGTTCCCGGCACCTTCAGTACCGCGCCTGTACTCGCCGATGTCACCATCGCCGCATACCGGGCGAGATACCCTGTCTGGATCTTAGGAGGAAGACTCTTCCAATTTTTCCTACGTTCTTCCAGTTCCTTGTCGGATACCAGCACATTCAAACGATTATTCGGGATATCAATCTCGATCATATCCCCATCCTGAATAAGAGCGATCGGGCCGCCTTCCGCCGCCTCCGGTGAAATATGTCCGATACATGCCCCACGGGTTGCTCCTGAGAAACGTCCATCCGTCAGAAGCGCAACTGTCTTATCAAGGCCCATCCCTGCGAGAGCTGAAGTCGGCGACAGCATCTCCCGCATACCGGGACCTCCTTTCGGTCCTTCATATGTGATGACCACTACATCGCCACTATGGATCTTCTTCGCGTAAATTGCCGCGATCACATCTTCTTCACTGGTAAAGACTCTGGCCGGCCCCGTATGTGTCAGCATCTCCGGCGCCACAGCCGACTTCTTCACAACACTGCCAATCGGCGCGATGTTACCCTTGAGCACCGCGATACCTCCATATGGACTATATGGATTGTCGATCGGGCGAATCACAGAAGGATCTCGATTCACCGCGGGCGCAATATTCTCTCCTAAAGTCTTTCCTGTAACGGTCATCTGTTCCGTATGCAGAAGATTTTTCTTCGACAGCTCCTTCATCACCGCCTGTACACCGCCAGCGGCATACAGATCTTCGATATAGGAATCGCCAGCCGGACTCAGCTTACACAAGTTTGGCGTACGGTCGCTCACTTCCTGCGCCATATCCATCGTAATCGTGATGCCTGCTTCATGCGCAATTGCCGGCAGATGCAGCATGCTATTCGTGGAACAGCCCAAAGCCATATCCAGCGTCAGCGCATTCTCAAAGGCCTCTTTGGTCATGATGTCTCTGGGCTTCAGATCCTTCTTGACCAGCTCCATAACCTGCATGCCAGCCTGCTTTGCCAGGCGTACCCGCTCCGCATACACAGCCGGAATCGTTCCATTACCCGGCAGACCAATCCCCAACACCTCACACAAGCAGTTCATGGAATTGGCTGTGAACATACCGGAACAGGAACCACAGCCCGGACATGCATTATTCTCATACTCTAAAAGCTCATCGTCGCTCATTGTACCAGCCTTAGATGCACCGACTGCCTCAAACATATTGGACAGGCTGACTTTCTTTCCTTTTACACGCCCTGCCAACATGGGACCGCCACTGACAACGATCGCCGGCAGATTCACCCGCAAGGCTGCCATCAGCATGCCTGGCACAATCTTATCGCAATTCGGAATCAGAACCAGTCCGTCGAATCCATGCGCCGTCGCCATCGACTCGATAGAATCCGCAATGAGTTCTCTGGAGGCCAGCGAATAGTGCATGCCCTTGTGTCCCATGACAATCCCGTCACACACACCGATCGAAGGAAACTCCACAGGCGTACCGCCCGCCATACGAACTCCCGCCTTCACGGCTTCCGCCAGCTTATTCAGATGATCATGACCCGGAATCACCTCATTATGCGCGTTAACAACTCCAATCAGCGGGCGCGCCAATTCTTCATCCGTATATCCCAGCGCCTTCCACAAAGAACGATGCGGCGCTTTCTCACACCCCAGTTTGACTCGGTCACTAATCATGATATCCTCTCCTCACTGAATTTTCGCGGCGATCCGATCGCCCATTTCCTTGGTTCCCACGAGCTTGCATCCCTCTTCATAGATGTCTGCTGTGCGGTATCCTTCCTTCAATACTTCGTCTACCGCCTTCTCGATGCATGCCGCCTCCTCTAACCCATTCAAAGAATACGTAAACATCATGGCAGCTGAAAGAATCGTAGCAATTGGATTGGCCTTATCCTGTCCGGCAATATCCGGCGCGCTTCCATGAATCGGTTCAAACATACCGCGCGTACCTTCTCCCATGCTGGCAGAGGGCAGCATGCCGATGGATCCTGTAATCTGACTCGCCTCATCGGACAGAATATCCCCAAAGCAGTTTCCCGTTACGATGACATCAAATTGCTTCGGATTCCGAACCAACTGCATCGCCGCGTTATCCACATAGAGGTGGTTCAATTCCACATCCGGATACTCCTTGGCTACCTCTTCCACCACCTTACGCCACATCCTGGAAACTTCCAGCACGTTTGCCTTATCCACATTCGTCACCAGCTTATGACGCTTTCTGGCCGATTCAAAGGCCACACGCGCGATCCGACGCACTTCGTTCTCGTTGTACAGCATGGTATCCCAAGCAGACTCCACGCCTCCCTCCACTTTCCGTCCACGAGGTCCAAAATAGATCCCGCCCGTCAGCTCCCGGATGATGACAATATCCAGTCCATCCTCTCCGATAATCTCCTGCTTCAGCGGGCATGCTGCGGATAATGCGGGATAGATCTTAGCAGGCCGAATATTCGCAAACAGTCCCAACCCTTTACGGATTCCTAAAAGAGCGGCCTCCGGCCGAACATCTCCCTTCAGGCCATCCCACTTGGGTCCTCCTACCGCGCCCAGAAGCACGGCGTCGGATTGCAACGCCGATGTCATGGTCTCTTCCGGCAACGGATTTCCCGTCTTGTCATAGGCGATCCCGCCCATCAGCTGATAGTCATATACCATGGTATGTCCAAACTTCTTTGCCGTGGCATCCAACACCTTCACGGCTTCTCTTACAATGTCCGGGCCGATGCCATCGCCGGGCAGCACTGTGATCTTATACTCCATGTCCTATTCTCCTTATGCCTTCACACGTGCGGCTACCATCTTCATCAAGCCGCCCGCGTCGATGATATTCTGAATCGATTCCGGAAACGGCTGTGCCTGATACGTCTTTCCCGTTGTCACGTCGGTAATCATGCCCGTCGCAAAATCCACCTGCACATCGTCTCCCGCCTGAATCTCTTCCGCAGCCTTGGAGCACTCGATGATCGGCAATCCAATATTGATGCTGTTCCGGTAAAAAATCCTGGCAAAAGAACTTGCGATCACACAGGAAACGCCGGAAGCTTTGATCGCGATCGGCGCATGCTCTCTGGAGGATCCGCATCCAAAATTCTTATGTGCCACGATGATATCTCCCGCTTTCACGTTCTTCACGAAATCCTTGTCGATATCTTCCATGCAATGAGCCGCCAAGTGCGCAGCCTCCGATACATTCAGATAGCGCGCAGGAATAATAACATCCGTATCCACATTATCTCCGTACTTAAATACTTTTCCCTGTACCATGATTACGCTTCCTCCTTCTCAAGATCTGCCGGATTCGTAATATATCCGGTGATAGCAGATGCCGCCGCAACTGCCGGACTTGCCAGATATACCTCAGAATCCACATGGCCCATACGACCTACAAAATTCCGGTTCGTCGTAGACACAGCACGCTCGCCGGCCGCCAGAATACCCATATGGCCGCCCAAACAAGGTCCGCAAGTCGGTGTCGAGAACGCGGCGCCGGCCTCTACGAAAATTTCTGCCAGTCCCTCCCGGACAGCCTGCAAATAGATCTCCTGCGTACCAGGCAGAACAATACAACGTACCCAGTCTGCGATCTTATGTCCTTTAAGGATCTCTGCGGCGGCTCTCAAGTCACTGATCCGACCATTCGTACAGGAACCGATGACCACCTGATCAATCCGAATCTGCTTGATCTCATCTACATAATGCGCGTTCTCCGGAAGATGCGGGAATGCCACCACGGGACGCAGCTGGGACAGATCAATCTCGTAGGTTTCCTCATAGTCCGCATCCGGATCCGCCTCGTAAATATGGTAGGGCTTCGTAGAATGGTCTTTCAAATATTCCATCGTCTTCTCATCCACCGGGAAGATCCCATTCTTTCCGCCGGCTTCAATCGCCATATTGCAGATGGTAAACCGATCATCCATAGTCAGGTTGGCAACCCCATCCCCAGTAAACTCCATCGACTTATACAGGGCGCCATCCACACCGATCATGCCGATGATGTGCAGAATCAGATCCTTACCGCTTACGTATTTAGGCATCTTTCCTTTCAGAACAAAACGAATGGCAAAAGGCACTTTGAACCACAGCTTCCCGAGCGCCATGCCACAAGCCATATCCGTGGATCCTACTCCTGTAGAAAATGCGCCCAACGCACCATAGGTACAGGTATGCGAATCCGCTCCCACCACCACGTCTCCGGCTGTCACAATTCCTTTTTCCGGGAGGAGGCAATGTTCAATCCCCATACGTCCGACTTCAAAATAGTTCACGATTCCATGCTTATGCGCAAAGTTCCGCACCATCTTGCTGTGTGTCGCACTCTGGATATCCTTATTCGGCGTAAAATGATCGGGTACCATTACAACCTTATTCTGATCGAATACTCTCTCGATTCCTGCTTTTTCAAACTCTCGAATGGCCACGGGCGTCGTCACATCATTGCCCATCACGATATCCAGATCGCACTCAATGAGCTGTCCCGCCTCCACGCTTGTAAGACCCGCATGTGCCGCCAGGATCTTTTGCGTCATTGTCATTCCCATTGCTTTCTCCTCCTCTTAAAAAGTTACATGCTGTTCTACGTCTTTAATTAACTTCACTTCCAACGAGTCTACCAACGCTTTCAAACTGGCGCCGATGATATCTGTAGATACCCCAATCGTAGACCATTTCTCCCTGCCGTCTGTCGTTTCTATCAAGACTCGCACAATCGCAGCCGTGGCCTCTCGCGTATCCAAAATACGGACTTTATAATCCGTCAGGTAAATACTGCGCAGTGCCGGGAAGAATCCCTCCAATGATTCTCTAAGCGCCTTATCTAGCGCATTCACCGGTCCG
The DNA here is from genome assembly GCA_937892735.1 of uncultured Clostridia bacterium. Lineage (GTDB taxonomy): Bacteria > Bacillota > Clostridia > Lachnospirales > Bianqueaceae > Faecimorpha. The sequence goes on from CALBGL010000058.1 coordinate 7,854, forward strand.
TCCCCTTCCGCCGCCGTGATTTTCACCTGATCGTCAACCCGCACCTTGACCATCGCATACGCACTGAACGAAGAATCTCCGTTTCCCGCCTCCCCGATGACCTTAAAATCCTCGATTTCGAAAAAAGGACGATATCTCCCCAATTCCTTTCGCACCAACAGTTCAAAGGAACTCTCTGCGCCCTCAAATTGATAGCCGTCGTGTTCCAGTTCCTTGAGACGATCCATCATCCTCCGCGTCTCCTCGGATTCCTTGGTAAGACCTGGCATGAGTTTCTGCAGTTTGTTCAGCAGATAGCTCCTGCCTGCCACCTCCGACATGAGGAAGCGTCTGCTGTTTCCCACAGCCTCCGGCGAGATATGTTCGAAAGATTTCGGATTCTTGTTCACGCCATCAATATGCATACCGCCTTTATGAGAAAAACTGGATCTCCCGACGAAAGGTTCCTTTTCCGCAAGTGTGATATTCGCCACTTCCGCAATATACCGCGCCGTCTGCGTCAGTTCCACCATCTTCTCCTGCGGAATACAGGAATATCCCATTTTCAGCTGCAGATCTCCCAACACGGTACATAGGCTGGCGTTCCCACACCTCTCTCCGAAGCCCAGGAAAGTTCCCTGCACATGATCGGCCCCAGCCAGTACCGCCTCCAGCGAGTTTCCCACGGCAAGTCCACAGTCATTATGACAATGGATTCCAATGGACGTACCCGGAAATCTCTCTTTCACCGCTAAAACGATCTGCCGGACCTCATGCGGCATCGTCCCTCCATTGGTATCGCACAGCACCAGGCAGGAGGCTCCTCCCTCCTGTGCCGCCACAAGCGTCTGCACCGCATATTCCGGATTCTTCTTATACCCATCGAAAAAGTGCTCCGCATCGAAGATCACTTCTCGGTTCCGTGAGACTACATATTGCACCGTCTCACGAATCATTCGCAAATTTTCATCCAAAGAAGTTCGTATGATATCCGTCACATGAAAATCCCAACTCTTCCCGAAGATCGCTACCGCCGGCGTCTGCGCTGCCAACAACGCATTCACATAAGTATCTTCCTGCGGCGCGCTTTCCTTATGACAAGTGCTTCCGAACGCCACTAATTTGGCATGTTCCAACCGAAGTCCGCAAGCCCGCTCAAAAAACTCCAGATCCTTGGGATTCGAGGTAGGATTGCCTGCTTCCACATAATCGATACCCAGAGCATCCAGGCTTCTCAGGATCTTTATCTTATCCTCTACCGAAAACGTAATCCCTTCTGCCTGCGCCCCATCGCGCAAAGAGGAATCAAACAACACCACCTTTGACATATCATAACCTCTTTCTTATTATTAAGTACCAAAATGCCGGTACTCTTCGTATCGGCAAGAGAATGTACAGAAGTTCGGCACAGCATTTCCTTCTGTGCCGAACCCGCTCCCTATCGGCTTATAGATTAGTTGTTGATCAGCTTGTCTTCCCCGTTCCAGCTATACAGTTTACGGATCTCTTCTCCCACAATCTCTGAAGGATGCTCTGCGGCCAGTTTTCTCATGGTCTTAAAATGAACCTGACCGCCCGCAGGAGACATATCCAGCAGGAAGTCCTTGGCAAAGGTGCCGTCCTGGATATCCTTCAGGATCTTCTTCATGGCTTTCTTCGTATCCTCGGTGATAATCTTGGGCCCTGTGATATAGTCGCCATATTCCGCCGTATTGGAGATGGAGTAACGCATACCGGAGAAACCGGATTGATAGATCAAATCTACGATCAGTTTCATCTCATGAATACACTCGAAATATGCGTTTCTGGGGTCATACCCTGCTTCTACCAGCGTCTCATATCCTGCCTGCATCAGCGCGCAGACACCGCCGCAAAGCACTGCCTGCTCCCCGAACAGATCGGTTTCCGTCTCGGTACGGAAGGTCGTCTCCAATACACCAGCCCTCGCGCCGCCAATACCCAACGCGTAAGCCAATGCCAAATCCTGCGCCTGCCCTGTTGCATTCTGATGTACTGCTACCAGACAAGGCACGCCCTTACCCGCCAGATACTCGCTGCGAACCGTATGCCCAGGTCCCTTTGGCGCTACCATCGTCACATCCACATTTGCCGGAGGCACAATGCAACCGAAATGAATATTGAAACCATGCGCAAACATCAGCATGTTGCCTGGCTCCAGATTCGGCTCAATCTCATTCTTATACAACTCTGCCTGCTTCTCATCATTGATCAAGATCATGATGATATCGGCCGCTTTTGCCGCTTCCGCAGACGTCATGACCTGGAGTCCCGCTGCCTCGGCTTTCGCCCAGGACTTACTGCCCTCGTATAGACCTACGATGACCTTAATACCGCTGTCCCGCAGATTCAATGCATGCGCATGTCCCTGACTGCCATAGCCGATAATCGCCACGGTCTTATCCTTCAAAAGTGTCAAATCACAGTCCTGTTCATAAAAAATTGCTGCCATAATAATTAACCCTCCTCAAATTTGTTATACTGATCGATTTGCTTGCTTCCTCTCTCCAGAGCCGTAATACCCGTTCTAACGAACTCCTTGATCACACCGTAGTTATCGAGAAGCGCGATAAACTCCCGCACTTTACTGGAATCTCCAGTAATCTCAATCACCAAGGATCTCGGCGCTACGTCTACAATCTTTCCTCGGAAGATATCCACAAACTGAATGATTTCTGCTCGATTTCGCGGATTGGCCTCCACCTTCACCAGCGCAATTTCACGAAATACCGCGCGCTCCGGATGCAGCTCGATCACCTTAATGACATCCACCAGCTTATTCACTTGTTTCTTGATCTGTTCCAGCGCCTGCCGGTCTGCCGTCACAGTCACCGTCATACGTGAAATCTTGGAATCCTGCGTCTCACCGACAGTCAAGCTGTCGATATTGAAACCACGCCTGCTGAACAATCCGGCTACTCTAGCCAACACACCAGGATTGTTTTCCACCAGGATGGACAGCACCGTAGACTGATTCTCCATCCATTCACCTCCTACATCCGTTTTCGTTGGAACCGCAATATACACAAAGCCCCGTCCCAGACACATATGTCTAAAAGGGACGAGGCTTATTCCACGCGGTACCACCCTACTTGCCTGCTTTGCAGACCTCTCATTACGCACTGACTCGTGCCGCCTGTAACGGGAGCTCCCGGCAACGCCTACTGCATTCAGCATTGCAGCTCCGGAGTGAGTCCAAAAACAGTTCCCGACCGATTTGCACCAAACATCGGCTCTCTGTACGCGGATGGCTGTTCCGGAATGTCTCCATCTTCGCATTTCACATATATACTGAAGAGAAGAATAAAAATCCCTCCAGATTAAATTTATTATAATCACTTCGCCGGACACTGTCAAGCATTTTTTTATTTTTTTTATGATTTCCCAAAGTTTTTTCGACAGAATCCCTTTTTAAGACGGTAATATCTCAGAACTTACGTCTCCTCCCCTTCTCCACGGCGAAAACGCACAGTTTCAAAAAGAGGCCCGTAAAAAACAAAACCTTGTTCTTCCACAAGCCTCTTTCATTCGTCAGCTCTCACAAGCATCCGCTTTCTTACAGGAGCCCAAAAATGGAAAGGACGCGCGCAAGCCATCTTACAACACGTCCAACCAAATTCATCATTAATTATACTTTCTCTTGCGAGCCGCCTCAGACTTCTTCTTACGCTTCACGCTGGGCTTCTCGTAATGCTCTCTCTTGCGTACTTCCTGCATAATGCCAGCCTTGGCACAGCTTCTCTTAAAACGACGAAGAGCGCTATCTAAGGTTTCATTCTCCTTAACTACGACGTTCGACATGTCACTCCACCCTCCCTCTTGCTGTGATTGTGCATACAACTAAGGGTATTTATTCATAAGCACTGCACCATAGTATACAGTATCTGGGAACAGAAGTCAAGAGATTTTCTAACATTTTTTAGAAAAGCGCGGAAAACTTTCCGCGCTGCCTCTTAGTTCTTCTTTTTACCGAAGGGGCTCTTTTTTTTCTTATCTCCCTTCTCCAAGATGTACTGATCATAAGAATCCAGCTGATCTTCCGCCAGATCTTCCCCGATCACCGCATCCTCGGGTGCCTTCTCCACCTCTTCATAGGTCTTCTGCGTCAGATCTGGCTCTTCTTTGGCCAGCACCTGATCTCGACGAACCGGAATGATGATACTACGGTTGGTTCCAAATTCCACCATCAGATTATCATTCACCACATTCACAACTTTACCATACATGCCATTATTCAATAATACCCAATCCCCATTGACGATGGCATTCTGCATGTTCGTCGTCTCCTTCTGACGCTTCCGCTGCGGACGAATCAATACAAAATACAAGATCACAAAGAAAATCGCGTAGACCGCGAGCAACGGCAGCATGCTTCCCATACCCTGCTCAGTAGTCGCCGCATCAAGCAACACATTGAACATAACCCTAACCCTCCTGGATATCTAGTGCATAACAGATACATTATACCTTGTTTTCAGCTAAAAAACAAGCCCTATTTTTCGTTTTCCTCACACACCTTCTCAAACCGAGCTCCGCACGCCTCCGCAAGCTGTATGGGGTTCACGGCAATCGTCGTCCCTTTCCGTCCGCCGCTCACATAAATCGTATCAAACCAACGAGCCGTCTCGTGAATCACCGTAGGATATTGTTTTTTCATTCCAATAGGGCTGCATCCACCCCGCACATACCCTGTCACGGCGGTGATATCCTTCACAGGAATCATCTCGATGGATTTCTCTCTCAATACTCTGGCCGCCGCCTTCAAATCCACAGAAAGCTCTACCGGAATCACCAACACATAATTGGCGCCGCTCTTCCCCCGCATCACCAGTGTCTTGAAAGACTGCTCCCTCGGTACGCCATTTTGATCTGCCACATGGATTCCATCCACAAAGTCCTCACACTCATATTGGAATACTTCGTAAGGAATCTTGCGGCGATCCAGAATGCGCATAGCATTCGTCTTCGTTTCCTTTCCCATTACAAGCCCAACTCCTGGTATCCTTCCAGCCGCTCCCGCAGAAAACTGTTATAGCGCTGTTCTTCAATCGCCATTCGAATCCTCTCCATCAGATGATTGTAATAATAAAGATTATGCAACACGCACAGCCGCATTCCCAACATTTCCTTCGCTTTCAAAAGATGCCGAATATACGCTCTCGAATAATGCTTGCAGGCCGGACAGCCGCATTCCGCGTCAATTGGCTCCATATCTCTCTCATATTTCGCATTCCATAGATTGAGTTTTCCTCGATCCGTATATACATGGCCATGACGCCCATTCCTAGCCGGCAGCACACAATCGAAGAAATCGACGCCTCGATGGACTGCTTCCAAGATATTCACCGGGGTTCCCACCCCCATGAGATACGTTGGCTTCTCCCTGGGAAGTTCCGGGACTACTATATCCAAAATGCGGTACATTTCCTCATGGGATTCTCCAACCGCCAGCCCTCCAACTGCATATCCATCCAAATCCAGCTCTCGAATCGCCCTGGCATGCTCGAGTCTCACATCCTCCAAAACACCGCCCTGGTTGATTCCAAACAAAAGCTGATTCGGATTCACACGATCTTCCAGTTGATTGAGCCTTTGCATCTCTTTCTTGCAACGTTCCAACCAACGTGTGGTACGTGCCACCGAATTCTCAATATAAGTACGATCCGCCCTACTGGGCGCGCATTCATCGAAAGCCATCGCAATCGTAGATCCCAGATTCGACTGAATCTTCATGCTTTCTTCTGGTCCCATGAAGATTTTGCGTCCATCCACATGAGAAGAAAACGTAACACCCTCTTCTCGAATCTTTCCCCGCAGCGCCGTCAGCGAAAACACCTGAAATCCGCCCGAATCCGTCAAGATGGGACGATCCCAATTCATAAACCGCCGGAGGCCTCCTAATTCGTGGATCAGTTGATCTCCAGGACGCACATGAAGATGATATGTATTTGAAAGCTCTACTTGACAGCCTATCTCTTTCAGATCCATAGAAGATACGGCTCCCTTGATGGCTCCTGCCGTTCCCACATTCATAAAAACGGGCGTCTCAATTACGCCATGCACCGTCATAAGACGCCCTCTCTTCGCATTTCCATCTTGTGTTAAAATCTGATACATCTATACAAACTCCTTCTCGACAAATCAATCTCCATTCTCAGTATACCTTTTTTTCTCAGGAAATGCAACGTCTTTTCCCAAAGTTTACTCTTTCCTCAAAAAAACTTGACAACCCCGCAGTTCCTCCCTATAATATGTTTAGAATCACTAAACTTTTAAGTTAGCGATTCTATAGAAAGGGAGATTGCTATGCAAATCGGTCAGAAAATACGAGATCTTCGAGTCCTCAACCAACTTACGCAAGAGGAACTTGCAAATCGTTGCGAGTTATCCAAGGGATTCATTTCTCAGTTAGAAAACGATCTCACATCGCCTTCTATTGCTACATTAATCGATATCTTACAATGCTTGGGAACGAACCTCAAAGAATTTTTCAGCGACGATGAAGAGGAACAAGTTGTCTTTCGCAAAGAAGATTTCTTTGCCAAGGAGAACGTTGCCCAGGGGCAGAATATCTGGTGGATTGTACCGAACGCACAACGCAATAGGATGGAACCGATTTTGACCGAACTTCTTCCTGGCGCCCAGACAGAATTAGATGTTCCTCATGACGGCGAAGAATTCGGATACTGTTTATCCGGCAATCTGCAGCTTGTCATCGGTAAAAAAACATATACTCTACGGCGCGGAGAAACGTTTTATTTTACACCCAAACGGCCGCACCAACTCAAGAACATCGGTAAGACTACTGCACGTGTTCTGTGGATCACCACCCCTCCCAATTTTTAATATACAAACCATGCCGTTCTCTTCTATTTTCTCAAAAAAGGCAAATAAAAAAGGCTCGCAAGTTTACTTAAAATATACTTTCTAAGCCATAGTTCAAATGATACAAATCCTTACTATCTTCATAAAAGGATTTTTTTTTTGCGTTCTGTGCGGAGACGTGATACAGTACGTCTATTCGAAATGGCGCACGGAAAGGATGGAGTCTGGATTCCCTGCTCCATCGCCCATTGGTTTGCCTCCTCTATCTCTTGATCCAAATCCTCGGATCGCAGCTTTTTTTCTAGATCCTGGGCTGCCGTTCGGATTTGATCTTCCGTTACATATGAGTATCGACGCCATTTCCGCACAAACATGACCTCCCTTGTGCATACTCTATATCCGCTTCGCTTATATATAAACCTACTCACAAAATACATTTCGGGCATAAAGCCCTCAAGTTTACTTGTAGTATAAACAATCGAGATGGGCATGTCAATAGAGAGCTCGTTTCCGTTTTATATTTCGATGCGCAAACTCTTCTTTTTTCGCTTAAATCCTATACAAAAATCACAGTAAAATTTTAATTGGATAGTGATATTACAGAGCGTATATATATTTTGTCCAAATCCCACCCATCTTATACTGCTTTCTTCATGTATACATACTGTAACCTTCGATAAACAATTCGTTTAGACCCACATATTATACATTTCTGTCTTCGTTTCTATCTTGTTTTTTCATATGTAAAAAGAATAGGGTTGTTACCATAAGATAATATGCTCCCTTCTAGGCAGACAAATGAGCTCATAAAACTTATCCGTCTAGAAGGGAGCATCGCTGTATCTAACTATTTAGTGAAGAAAACACGGCGTATTCTGCCCAGCTCACTCCTCCGATGCATCCACACGATAGACCCAATGTACCATATCCATATTATAATAATGTTTGATCATCTGGTCTACGCGGTGCATTCCATTTCTCTCCGCTACTTTCTGTGACGCCAGATTATTGTCGCGTATAATAGAGTATACACTCGAAATCTTCAACATCTTGAAAGCATACTCTCTGCAGGCCATGGCCGCTTCTATCGCATATCCCTGGTGCCAATATGTTTTCTGAAACAAATACCCCACTTCCACTACCCGTTCTGTCCCATAGGGCTGTAATGTCAGTCCGCATTGTCCAATCATTTCTCCGCTCTCCTTCAGAATGACGGCCCAGAGTCCAACCCGCTCTTCGCGATATCTGCGGATTTGATTTTGCAGCCATTCCCTGACTTCTTCATCGGAAAACGCATGCTCATACGCATACATGACCTCCGGGTCTTGCAGTATCCGGCATAAGGCTTCATAATCCGCCTCTTCCATTTCCCGTAAAACAAGCCGCTTTGTTTCTAAAATCTGATTCATACTGCCGCACTTTCCTTTCTTGCTAGCGCCTCTAACGGCGATATCCCTCCGCTATGTCGCCACATCGAATACGTAATATAGTACGCTCGGTTCCCCTGTACTGCTACAAATTCCAAATCCGTCTGCCATGCATAGCGAAGCCCTTCGATCTCCACGCTCTGATACTCTTCCTTTCCTTCCGCAAACACACTGTTTTCCAGCAGTGTCTCCGCCATCCATACCGCCATATCCTCGTTGGGCATCTCATAAATATCCTGATACATCCACTCTTCCCCAGAGGCCTCATACACGTACCACTGCTTTGCTAAAAGGGATTCTGTATATTCCACCGGATGCTGTCGATCAGATGGATATACAGATTCTCCCAGATCGAAAAACCCCATATCCTGAAGCAGCAAATACGGAGCCTGTGCATCCGTTTCCAGTTCTCCTCCATAACTGGAAGCCATTTGAACAAGCGTCGCAGCACTGGCCACAATACTGAGAACCCCGAATAGAATATAGACCCCGTTCCGCATCCGATGTTTCCCCTTAGGGGCATGATCCAGAGGAATTCCCTTTTTCAGTTCGCGATACATTCGCAGCGTGCGGTAAGCGCCGTATAACAGCCGATATAAACTCCAATGCACCAGAAAGAAAATGAGCAAAAAGAGCCCCGTCATCTGCACAATCCCTATCCGCAGGTCGATCACAGGCTCCCACGTCACTGCCCTTCCCCATATAGCCAGAACTACCAGCACATCCAACGCCAGATAGAAAAGCAGAGGCACAAGCCCCCAGATATATTCTCGCCGCAATGCCTTCAGCGTCGCTGCCTGCTGTTCTGGCTGCTGATAAAACTCCGGCATGTCATCGCCTTCCTTCGCTACAAAAACATACAGCAATCTATAGCTGGTCACCAGCTTCCATCCGCATTCCTCATACAGGGCTATCTGTTCATCCGGCAGCGCCTGATCTTCATCCAGGAATGCCGGCGCGCTCATCTCGATTCGATATCGGCTTTTCTGCGGGCTATCTTCCTCAAATCGACTCAAATGCTGTCCGCGCTTGGTCAGACGCCATCCTTTTGCCGCCATCTCTCCATAATACTTTTCATTCTCGCCAATCTCATACTCGGCCGGATGCCATCCATATCGTGTTTTCTTTCGCTCTTTCACTCTTCTCCCTCCAATATACTGCCGTCTTCCACCATGCGTTTTAACCGCGCGTACTCTTCCTTCAGCGCTTCTTCCCCCACCTTCGTGATATGATATGTTTTCCTTCTGCCTTCCTGGACTTCCAAGGAAATCCAGCTTTCCTTACACATTCGAGTCAATACACCATACAAAGTTCCCGGCCCCATATTCACTCGTCCGCCTGAAATCTCTCGGATTCTCTGCATCATTCCATAACCATGAGCCGGCTTCTGCAGTGCCAATAGCACATAGAACATTGCTTCGGTCATCGGTGCCTGCTCTCCCATCAGGATCCCTCCATTACTATGTCCCTCGATATATCGTCTGGCATAATAATACCATTCCTTTATCTCTTTGTCAACCCTCCTAAACAGTTTATTTATACAAACATAAAATGGCGCACATTCCCTGTAATTATGTAATGTGCGCCATTTTATGTCGTACGGATTCCTCCCGTCGCTGAAGAATCCCATACATTCCAAATTTCTTGCAAAAACATGGATCCAACGATTAGAAAAAGTCTCCGCGATGATTATGTTGTGCAAGATGCAGATATTTCTCCCGTGTGGCCATCCCCCCGCGTATGTGTCTTTCTGCCTTATTGATCTCCAGAATCTTTCGCGCCTGACTCGCCAGCAAAGGATCGATACGTCCCAGTCGCTCCGTGACATCCTTATGAACCGTACTCTTGCTGATACCGAACTTTTTAGCAGTTTCCCGTACCGTTGCATTATTCTCAATGATGTAATTGGCCACTTCTACGGCACGCTCCTCGATCTGTTTATGCTTATAGAGATTATAACTGTTCATATCCTTCTCCAGGGATTCTTGTTTTTACATTGTATGAGCCTGGGCGATGTTTATGACGAGGAACCCGACTTTTATACCTGGAAAAGCTTCAAAAAAGGCACCCGGACTCGGCAATCGCTGCCAAAGACTTGGCGCCTTCTTTCTGTTCAGGCGGAAAACTGACTATTATATAATTGTGCGTAGAATCCGTTTTTCTGGAGAAGTGTCTCATGATCTCCCTGCTCGATGATCTTGCCGTCTCGCATGACTAAAATCACATCTGCTTCCCGAATCGTAGACAGTCGATGCGCTACGATAAAACTGGTTCGTCCCTCCATAAGGCGCGCAAACGCCTCTTGAATCTTGATCTCTGTTCTCGTGTCGATCGAAGACGTGGCCTCATCCAGAATCAGCATTGGCGGCAGGCAAAGCATGACGCGCGTAATGCACAAAAGCTGTTTTTGGCCCTGGGATAAGCCGCCTCCATCCTCTGTAATGATCGTATCATATCCCTGCGGCAGTCTCTTGATGAAGCTGTGTGCATGGGAGGCCTTGGCAGCCGCCACAATCTCTTCTTCCGTGGCATCCGGTTTTCCCATGATAATATTTTCTCGAATTGTACCACTCTTGAGCCATGTCTCCTGCAATACCATCCCGTATCCGGCCCGAAGACTGTGACGCGTCATTTTACGAATATCCGTACCGCTGACCCGAATACATCCCTGATTCACGTCATAAAAACGCATCAATAGGTTGATGACCGTGGTTTTTCCACAGCCCGTCGGTCCCACGATTGCGATTCGGGAACCTGGTTTTACCTCCAGATTGAAATCTTCAATGAGCTTCTGCTCCGGCGTATACGAGAAATAGACATGATCCAGCGCCACCGATCCATCCAGTTCCGTGAGCTCTACTGCATCCGCTGGCTCCGGCGTCTGCGGTTCCTCTTCGATCAGTTCAAAAATACGCGCTGCACAAGCCAGGGCATTCTGCAGCTCCGTGACCACGCCCGAAATCTCATTAAAGGGCTTGGTATACTGATTCGCGTAACTTAGAAAGCTGGTAAGCTGTCCCACGCTGATCCCACCACCTACCGCGCTCAGCGCACCGGCCACACCTACACCCGCATACACCAGGCTATTGACAAACCGTGTCGCGGGATTCGTGATCGAGGAAAAGAAAATCGCCCGCAGCGAACACTGACGCAGCCGCTCATTGACTTCATCAAACCGTTTCTGCGCTTTCTCCTGATATCCAAAGGCCGCCACCACTTTCTGGTTCCCGATCATCTCATCAATCAATCCCGTCTGTTCACCCCTGGTGGAGGACTGCAGTTGAAACATGGTATACGTTTTTTTCGCGATAAAGCTGGCTACCAATAGAGAGACCGGCGTGATGACCACAACAACCAGGGTAATCCCTACATTCATTGTCAGCATAAAAATCAACGTACCTACAATCGTCAAAACCCCTGTGAAAAACTGTGTGAATCCCATGAGCAATCCATCCGCAAACTGATCCACATCCGCAATGACTCGACTAACGACCTCTCCATAGGAATGGGAATCGATGTACTTTAAGGGCAGCTTTTCAATTTTTTGAAAAGCCTCCTCCCGAATATCCTGAATCGTATGATAGGTGATCTTATTATTACATACGTTCATGATCCATTGGGACAGCGCCGTTCCTCCGATCATGACTCCCATGATGAAAAGTAATTGTCCGATCCCTTCAAAATCCACTTGACCTGGATCCAAGATGAGATCCACAGCCTCTCCGATCAGAATCGGCAGATACAGAGTCAGTGTCACCGTCACGGCCGCGAACAGCAAGGACAACATAAAATAGAACCAATATTTTCGAATATGACGCAGTACCTTTCTCATGGTCGCGCCGTTATTATGGGTCTGCATCAAGCCTGTACCTCCTTGGGAAACTGAGAATAATAAATTTCCTGATATACCGGACAGTTCTGCAGTAGTTCCTGGTGTGTGCCGATTCCCACTGCTTCCCCATCATCCAATACGATGATCTGATCCGCATACTGAATGGATGCCGCCCGCTGTGAGACAATCAGTACCGTTACCGAAGGATCCACCTGCCGTATGGCTTTACGTAACTTCGCATCCGTGGCATAATCCAATGCTGACGCGCTGTCGTCCAGTATCAGAATCTCCGGCTTTCTGACCAATGCCCGAGCGATGGTCAGACGCTGTCTCTGTCCTCCGGACAAATTCTTGCCATTCTGAGCTACCATCGCGTCGATACCGCCTTCGCGTTTCTCCACAAACTCTTCCGACTGCGAAATCCGCAGCGCGGCCATGATCTCTTCTCTAGTAGCGTCCTCTTTCCCCCATCGCAGGTTGTCCGCGATCGATCCTCCAAAAAGCACAGCCTTCTGGGGTACAATTCCAATCTTATCCCGCAGCTGATCCTGCGGGTACTCTCGTACATCCACACCGTTTACCAATACACGGCCTTGACTGGCATCATAGAACCGGGGAATCAGATTCACCAAAGACGTCTTCCCCGCTCCTGTACCGCCAATGATTCCGACGGTCTGTCCTCTATGTATCGAAAAGTTCAGATTGGATAAAGACTCTGCACCGGCGTTTTTATAGGTAAGTCCCACATTTTCAAAGGTGATCACATCGGATGCCGGATCCTCCTGTACAGCTTGTTTCGAATACCGCATGCTGGATTGCTGATCGAAAATACTCTCGATCCGATTGGCACAGGCCCACGCTTTTGTCACAGTAATCACAAGATTCGCCAACTTAATCAGTTCTACCAGGATCTGCGACATATAATTGACCAACGCGACCACCTGCCCTTGCGTCAGGATTCCGTCCTCTACCTGCCAGGCTCCCGTCCAGATCAGTACCAGCGTCGCCACATTGATGATCACATAAGTGATCGGATTCATCAATGCCGAGATCCGCCCTACAAACATCTGCATCCTCGTCAGCTTACGATTCTCTTCGACAAACTGCCGGATCTCGCTCTCTTCCTTGTTGAACGCACGAATAACACGGACGCCGCTCAGGTTCTCTCGAGTACGTCGCAGAATTCGATCCAGCCCAGCCTGCACCTTCTTATATAAGGGCATGCTGATCAGCATCACACCAAACACAACAATAGATAATGCTGGAATCGTCACAACGAAAATCATGGCCGACTTCACATCAATCGTAAACGCCATGATCATAGCGCCAAACACGATGAAGGGAGAACGCAGGAACAAACGCAGCACCAGATTCACACCATTTTGCACCTGGTTCATGTCGCTGGTCATACGAGTAATCAGTGTGGACGTCCCCATCGTATCCATCTCCGTATAGGACAGGCTCTGAATATGCGCAAACAACGCGGACCGTACTTTTGCTGTGAATCCTACGGCAGCCTTCGCCGCGAAATACTGTGCCGTAATCGAACATATCAATCCGATGACTCCCAGCGCTACCATAAGCAACACCATACGTACGATATAGGGTACATCCCGGTTCGCGATTCCCACATCAATAATCGCCGATACCACCAACGGCACCAATAATTCAAAGGAAGCTTCCAACAGCTTAAAAAGTGGTCCCAAGATGCTTTCTTTTTTATACTCCTTCATGTATACCAACGGTTTCTTCATAAGATCCTCCCATTTGCTATTGACCTTTTGTTCTTTTTATCATATCATAGATCCATCTATATGAAAATAATAAATTACGTATAGGAACCATATTTTTTTCTTATAGGAGAGTGTCATGGATTTAAAACAACTCATTTACTTTAACACTATTGCTGAAGAAGGCAGCATTTCTGCGGCCGCCAGAAGACTCCATATCTCTCAGCCACCGCTTTCTACCCAGATGCGCCTTTTAGAGGAGGAGCTTGGATGCGTGCTCTTCGAGCGAGGCGCTCGCCACATTCACCTGACAGAGGCAGGACAACTTCTCTATGCGCGCGCACGTACTCTGCTTTCTCTCGCTGATTCGACGAAACGAGAACTCCGGGATTATCAGGAAGGTACCCAAGGCATTCTTCGTCTGGGCGTTGTTTCCTCTATCAGCGGAACTATGCTGCAGCAATGGCTCGTGACCTTTCATGAGTCCCATCCTCAAGTTCGTTTCAATATTGCGGAAGCCAATACATATCAGTTGCAGGATCAGCTTGCCTCTGGCAGTATAGAACTCGCCATCATCCGTACTCCTTTCTCTGAGAATGGGTTGAAGTATCATTATCTGCCCGCGGAACCTATGCTGGCTGCAGGGCTTCCCTCTTTCTTTTCCTCTTTACCCCAGGATACTCTTTCTCTAGAGCAGCTCTCCCACTTCCCGCTGCTCATCTATCATCGCTGGGAACGCGTTTTGACAGATCTGTTTTCCAAGGCGCATTTAGAGCCCTACATTTTGTGCAATAATGAAGATGCCAGGACGACTCTTCTTTTCGCGCAAGGCGGTCTTGGCATCGGCGTCGTTCCCCAGTCCGCCCGTTCTCTTGACCACGATGCTTCTCTTGTATTTAAGACCATAGAAAGCCAGGCATTGGCCTCCCACATTGCTGTGGCCTGGAGCCCTTCCGGATATCTTTCCGCATTAGCTCAACATTTCATTCAGCATATCCTTCATTTCTTCTAGATTTTACTTGTGCTTTGTGCAAAAATACATTATACTGGGAATGATTTATTCTTATCGAAGAGAAAGGAGTATCTATGAAAGAAATTTTAAAGGTGGAGGGACTCTGTAAAACCTTTCATCTCTCCGCAAAACAACAGAAATTGGAAAAGACCCATGATAAAGTACGAATCGCCGTGGATCATCTAAACTTTACGGCCAATGAAGGGGAAATCTTCGGACTGCTGGGTCCCAATGGCGCTGGAAAGACAACCACACTGCGGATGTTGGCCACACTGATCAAGCCCGATTCTGGGGATGCTGTCGTCGATGGCTCCAGTATTGTAAAAGCACCGGATCAGGTTCGTTCTAAAATCGGTTTTCTTACTAGCGAATTAAAATTGGAAGATTTTTTTA
>CALBGL010000059.1 GCA_937892735.1 uncultured Clostridia bacterium
TGATAGAAGGAATCACCTTGCGCGCATTCTCCTGCACCTTCTGCAGCCCCTCTTCCGTCGTCGATGTGTCTTCCCGGTCTTCCTGATCCTCCGCGGTCGGTCCCAGGAGCATATTCTGATCCACCGTCGGCGTCACCAGAATCCCCTTCCCCAGTTCATTCGGCACATTGAATAGTGTATGTTGAACCGCGCCGACACAATCGTGATCGAGCAGCATGTATTGCCCCTTACGCGGATGAATCTTGAACGAGGCGTCTCCTATCATCGCCGCGATATGATCCGCGTAGACGCCCGCCGCGTTCACCACATACCGAGCCTTGACGGTATTCTCCCCCGAATGCAGCGTATATCCATCCTTCTCCGCCGTGATCGCTGTCACTTCCCAGTCCAGCAGGAGATCGGCCCCATTATCCATCGCATTGCCTACCGTGGCCACATTCAGCTCATACGGGCAAACGATCGCTCCAGTCGGCGCAAAAAGCGCACCGCAAGCCTCTTCCGATAAGGACGGCTCCATTTGATGCAGCGCCTTGCTATCCAGGATCTCAAGGCCTTCCACGCCATTTTTCTGTCCACGCTCATACAGTTCATGCACCCTTTCCATATCCTGCGTTCGATAGGCCACGACTAAGGAACCGTTGCGGGCATACTTCACCCCCAACTTTTCACACAGCTTCTCCATCATCCGGGATCCTTCCACATTGAGCCTGGCCTTCAGACTCCCGCATTCGGCGTCATATCCAGCATGCACAATTGCGCTGTTGGCCTTCGTGGTTCCCATGGCCACATCATGACTGCGTTCTACGATCACAATCGACAACCGGTATCTGGAAAGTTCTCTGGCCATCAGTCCTCCCACGACGCCGGCGCCGATGATAGCTACATCATACACCATATCTCCTCCTCTTTGTGGTTATGCCCACCACATAGTCCCCTTCTCCTCGAAAATCATCACTTCCTTCAAGAAGTCAATCGCTTTATTCAGCCCCTCTCCCGGACTCATCAAACCATCCTCATGCTCGATACTGATGGCATAATCATATCCCACCAAGCGAAGCGCACTCATGATTTCCTTCCACTTACTATAATCCAGCCCGTATCCTACAGAACGGAAGATCCAGGAACGATGCGCCTCATCGGAATAATGCTTCGTATCCAACACGCCGTTGACTGCCGTGTTGTATGGATCTACCTTCGTATCCTTCGCATGAAAATGGAAAATCGCTTCTCCCAGTGTCCGAATCACCATCACGGGATCCATTCCCTGCCAGATCAGATGACTGGGATCCAGATTGGCTCCGATCTCTGGTCCGACGGCCGCTCTGAGTTTCAGAAGCGATTCCGTATTGTATACACAGAATCCGGGATGGAGCTCCAAGGCGATCTGATTGACGCCATGCTCCCTCGCGAAGGCTGCCTTCTTCTCCCAATACGGAATGAGCACATCATTCCACTGATATTCCAATATCTTCAGGAAATCCTCTGGCCAGGGACATACCACCCAGTTCGGGTACTTCGCGCCCGGATGATCTCCGGGGCATCCGGAAAAGGTATTGATCTGGTGCAGTCCCAGTTTTTCAGCCAGCAGAATCGCATCCGTGATCGCGTCATCATACATCGCCGCTCGTTCCGGATCCGGATGAATCGGATTTCCATGCGCACTGAGCGCGGAGATCTCGATTTCATTCTTTCGAAAGAGTTCCTGAAAGGCGGCCAGTTTCTTCGAGTCTGCCAGCAATTCCTTAGGCTTACAATGGGTGTCTCCCGGATTGCCACCTACACCGATTTCCGCCATCTGTACACCGCGGCTGTGCAGATACTCTAATGCCTTCTCCAATGGCTGTCCATACAGGACAGGGGTGAAAACACCTAGTTTCATTGAAATCCTCCTTTACCTTCTGTTTTTATATGGGAAAAGGGCCCTCCCTCCACTCTACTCGTGTGTCGGAAGTTCCCTTTCCTGATTCATGGTATTGTCTTATCAGAACAGACTCTTGGCAACCTCCACGACATGATCCACTGTATAGCCAAAGGCCCGGAATACCGTAGCCGCCGGTCCGCACTGACCGAAGGTATCCATCGCGATGACCTTACCGTCTAAGCCCACATACTGATACCATCCAAACGAACTGGCCGCTTCCACCGCGACTCTCTTGCGCACCGTCTTCGGCAGCACGCTCTCCTTATATTCTTCACTCTGCACATTGAAGACTTCAAAAGAAGGTATGCTGACCACTCGCGCGTCGATTCCCGCCTCCTGCAGCGCGTCGTATGCCTGATAGATGAGCTCCACTTCCGAACCGGACGCCATGAGAATCATATCCGGTACTGCCTTCTTGGAATCCCGCAGGATATAGCCGCCCTTTGCCGCCTCCTTGCCGGTCTCCGCAAGCTGAGGCAGATTCTGACGGGTCAAGACCAGCGCGGTCGGTCCCTGATGCGTCGTCGCAAACGCATAGGCTGCTGCCGTTTCACTGTAATCCGCTGGACGGAATACCGTCATATCCGGGATGGAACGCAGCATTGCCAGCTGCTCTACCGGCTGATGTGTCGGCCCATCCTCACCCACGCCGATACTGTCATGGGTCAACACATAGATGACCTTCTGCTTCATGAGCGCCGCCAAACGAATGCTGTGCTTCATATAATCCGAGAATACGAAGAAGGTAGCGCAATAGGGCAGGAGACCGCCATGCAGTGCAACGCCGTTGATGATCGCGGCCATTGCATGTTCTCTGACGCCAAAATGCAGGTTAGACCCACTGTAATGGGCCGCCGAAAAATCACTGCGGTTCTTCATGATCGTCAGCGTAGAAGGCGACAGATCGGCCGATCCTCCAAACAGATTCGGCAGCTTGTCCGCCAGATGATTCAAAATGTTTCCAGAGGTTGCACGAGTCGCCATCGCTTTCTCCGGTTTCTGCCAGAGATCTCTATCTTCCCAGGGATTGTACCCGTTTCCATTAAAATATTCCTCCCAAAGCTTCGCAAGATCCGGATACTTCTTACAATACTCGGCAAACATGGCATTCCAGGCTTCTTCTGCCTGTGCCCCCCGCTTTGCCGACTCCGCCGTATGGTCATAGACTTCCTGCGGCACATAGAATTCCGGATCCACAGGCCACCCCAGATTTTCCTTCAACGCGATCACATTCTCGGGGCCCAGAGGAGCACCATGCGCCGCAGCCGTTCCCTGTTTGGCGGGACAGCCATATCCGATCAACGTATGGTTGATGATTAGCGTCGGTTTCTCGGTTTCCGCCTTAGCCTCTTCCAGCGCCTTCTCGATCGTGTCCACATCGTTACCGTCCGCCACCTCAATGACCTGCCAGCCATACGCTTCATAACGCTTGACCACATCTTCCGTAAACGCAATATCCGTGCTGCCTTCGATGCTGATGCAGTTCGAATCATACAGCACCGTCAGTTTCCCCAGCTTCCAGGTGCCGGCCAGAGAACAGGCCTCTCCGCTGATGCCTTCCATCAGACAGCCATCCCCTACCAATGCGTAGGTTCTGTGATCCACCACCGGATATCCCTCTCTGTTAAAGATCGCTGCCAGATGCGCCTCCGCCATGGCCATTCCCACTGCATTCGATACGCCCTGCCCCAGCGGTCCCGTCGTTGTTTCCACACCCCGGGTATGTCCTACTTCCGGATGGCCAGGCGTCAGCGTTCCCCACTGACGAAACCCCTTCAAATCTTCTATTGTCAAACCAAATCCATACAGATGCAGTAAGCTGTACAGCAGCATGGATCCATGTCCTGCAGACAGCACGAAACGATCCCTGTCTTTCCAGTCCGGATTGGCGGGATTCTGCTTCATCTGATACTGCCATAGCGTATATGCCGCCGGCGCCGCGCCCAGGGGCAGGCCGGGATGACCGCTGTTTGCCTTCTGAATCGCTTCCGCAGAAAGCACTCGTATGGCATTGATTGTCTTCTGATCGTTCTGGTTCATATCGTAACCCTCCTGTTTACCTGTATTTAGGCAAATTTCTTCTTCCTGTTCATTATACATGAGGGCTAAGCCCTTGTCAATCCTTATCCCTGAAGCCCCCTGGCCTGCCTATCCATATCTTCTATCACAATATCATAGATCTCTCCCAAGGAAGCGCTGTATTCCAGGATCTTCCAAGGATAATTCGTGTGAAAATGCAGCTTAATCAGTTCCTCGTCTCCTACCACCAGCAGGCAATCCCCTTCAAAATGCTCCAGGATATCATCCCGAATATCATCCTCCGACAGATCCTCTCCCTCGATCAACAGTTGAGTATCGTAACGAAATGTAATCATAGTGATCCTCCTTTACAGTTTTTCATTCTGCCTTTCCTATAACTTTAAAACGAATAAAAATCAATGCAAGTCTTTTGAAGAATTCGTTTCTCCCTGTTTCCACGCCAAAATCGCATCCAGCCTCTCCTTCACCGCCTTCTCCCGCCCTTCCCGTGTCGGCTCATAATAGCGGCGGCCCACGAGGCGATCCGGCAGGCACTGCATCTGGCTGATCTTTTCTTCCGTATCATGCGCATAGACATATCCCTCTCCGTAGTGCAGCTCTTTCATGAGGTTTGTCGGCGCGTTGCGGATCTGCAGCGGCACCGGTTCAGCGCTCATCTCCCGGATGTCCTTCTTGCAGGCCTCGCAAGCCTTATAGAGAGCATTGGATTTAGGCGCCATCGCCAGATATACCACGCAATGTGTCAGGTGCACATCACACTCCGGCATCCCCAGGAAATGACAGGCTTGATACACCGAGACCGCCAGCAATAGTGCGTTGGGATCCGCCATACCCACGTCTTCGCTGGCAAAACGAATCAGACGGCGTGCGATATACAGCGGATCTTCTCCGCCATCCAACATCCGGCACATCCAGTAGACGGCCGCATCCGGATCGCTGTTTCTCATGGACTTATGCAGTGCGGATATCAAATTATAATGTTCCTCTCCCGTCTTATCATACAAAAGGGATCGCCGGTTCATGCACTGTGCCAGCATCTCGTCACTGACCACAATCCGAGCATTCTCATCCAGCTTTCCATTGAGTACCGCCATCTCCAGCGTATTGAGCGCTGTCCTAGCGTCTCCATTCGCAAATCGCGCAATCGACTGAAGTTGTTCTTGACGAATCTCAATCGTCAGATCCCCGAATCCCTTTGGACTCGTAAGCGCCGTCTGTAAAAGCTCCGTCAGATCCTCTTCCGATAAGGCCTGCAGGATAAAAACCTTGCAGCGGGAGAGCAGCGCGGAATTGATCTCGAAAGACGGATTCTCCGTGGTCGCTCCCACCAGAATAATGCTGCCCTTTTCCACATAGGGCAGAAACGCGTCCTGCTGCGCCTTATTGAATCGATGGATCTCATCCGCAAACAACAGGGTCCGAATACCCATGCGCCGGTACTTCTCCGCTTCCGTCATCACGTCTTTAATCTCTTTGATACTGCTGTTTACCGCACTGAATTCTATAAATCGCGCTTTCGTCTGGTGTGCGATGATCCGAGCCAGTGTCGTCTTTCCCACGCCGGGCGGTCCCCAGAAAATCATGGAAGAGATCTGATCTCTCTCAATCAATTGACGCAGAATCTTACCGGGACCGACCAGGTGCTTTTGTCCCACATATTCATCCAGTGTCTCTGGCCGCAGACGGCTGGCCAATGGCGCTCCACCGCCTGTCTCCTGCTCTTCAAACAAATTCATCTGATCCGACATAGTGGCCCCTTCCTTTCCATATCATTCTTTACTCTGACACAATCTCAATGCCCAAAAGGCGGGATAGGTCGAGCGCCTGCATCGCCGTCACTCTCGCACCATGAAGTTCCGCAAACGTATCGGATACGGTGATCCGCCCCAGCTCACACTGGGTGAAATCCATGCCGGCTAAAGAGGTTCTGAAAAAATTAATACCCACAAGACGGCAGTTCTCCCAATATACGTTCTTCATCCGTCCTTCTGAAAAAAAGGCTCTCTCGCAATCACACGACTGATAAAATGTATTTCTCCAACGTCCTTGATCCCAGTTGCTGTATCCGAGGTTACACTCTATCAGAATCATCTCCTGAAAATTCCCCTGATACAGATCCGCCCCCATCAGCTTACAATCGCGGAATCGGTTACGATGAAAATATCCATCCGTCAGATAGCTGCCAGACAGATCGCAAGAAATCCATTCGTTCCGAATCCAACTGCTGCCCTCCAGTTTACACTCCATGAGACGGCAGTTTTCGAAGATACATTCTTTAAACGTCATACTGTCCAAAGACTCCTCATCCAGATCCATTCCCACGAAATGACATCCTACCACGTCTTCGTCCTCTTTCTTATGCTTCTTCAGATACGTATGTGCTTCTTCTTTCTCCAGCCGAATCCGCGGCTCCAACAGCTCCGGTTGTAAAATTTTCATAGCATCCTCCCCCTATAAGACAAACGCCCTGTGCACCAAGACATAGCCTTGGCGTACAGGGCAAGGAATCACTCTTCTGTATATTCTACTTTTTCCATTACCTGGAGCTTCAGCGGCTTATCCCTGAAGTCCGTCTGTACCGAAGCAATCTCATCCACAACATCCATTCCTTCTACCACCTTGCCAAAGGCCGCATACTGTCCATCCAGATGGGGCGCATCCTGGTGCATGATAAAGAATTGAGATCCTGCGGAATCCGGATCCATGGCACGCGCCATGGAAATCACTCCTCTCGTGTGCTTCAAGGGATTCTCCACACCATTGGACGCAAATTCCCCCTTGATATGCCAGCCGGGGCCGCCCGTTCCCGTACCATTCGGGCAACCACCCTGAATCATAAACCCGGGAATCACTCTATGAAAGGTCAGTCCGTCATAAAAACCATCCTGTACCAGCTTGATAAAATTCTCCACCGTGATCGGAGCCGTCTCCGGATATAACTCGATCCGGATTTTCTTGCCGTTTGCCATCGTAATTGTAATCATAGCTATTCTCCCTATCAATCCAGATATCCCTTGGCCGCCAGGAGCTCCGCCATGAGAACAGCGCCGCCGGCTGCTCCGCGCAGCGTATTGTGGGACATGCATACAAACTTCAGATCGTACTGTGTATCGGGACGCAGACGACCCACCGAGATGGCCATACCGCCTTCCAACTCTCTTGCGGACTTGATCTGCGGCTGATCATTCTCCTCAAAATAGTGAATGAACTGCTTCGGCGCCGAAGGCAGATGCAACTCCTGTGCCGGTCCCCTAAAGTTTGCCCATACCTTCTTGATCTTTTCCAGATCGGGCTTCTTGTCAAAGCTCGCAAAGACTGCGGCCGTATGCCCGTCAGATACGGGTACACGCAAGCATTGGGCCGTGAACTGCGGCTTATCGGCGTTCATAATCCGATCGCCTTCCACCCTTCCCCAAAGCTTCAGCGGTTCCTGCTCACTCTTCTCTTCTTCTCCTCCAATATAGGGAATCAGATTATCCACCATCTCCGGCCAGGTCGTGAAGGTCTTGCCCGCACCGGAAATCGCCTGATAGGTGCAAACCAACACCTTGTTAAGGCCATACAGATCCTTGATCGGATGCAGCGCCGGCACATAGCTCTGCAGTGAGCAGTTGGACTTCACCGCGATGAAGCCCCGCTTCGTCCCCAGGCGCTTGCGCTGTGCGGGAATGATCTCCGTATGCTCCGCATTCAGCTCCGGCACGATCATCGGAACATCCACTGTTCCGCGATGGGCGGAATTATTCGAGACGACCGGAATTTCCGCCTTCGCATAAGCCTCTTCCAGCGCCTTGATCTGATCCTTCGGCATATCGACTGCACAGAAGACGAAATCCACCAGTTCCTTCATCTTCTCAATATTCTGACTGGCATCCAGTATGATCATCTGCTTCATAGACTCGGGAATCGGCTCCTGCATCGCCCATCGGCTGTCTACCGCCTCTTCGTACGTCTTGCCCGCACTGCGGCCAGAAGCCGCCAGAGCCGTCACCTGGAACCAGGGATGATCCTTCAGCAGCGTAGCAAATCGCTGTCCCACCATTCCCGTTGCACCAATAATACCTGCTCTAAACTGTTTCATCTTTTCCACGCGGCGTCCGCCGCTGCCTCCCTTTTTATCTTAATTGTAAAACCAAAGTCTCCTCCAGTATAACGAAAATTAAGCCTGCTGTCAATCAGAATTTTGCACCCAGAAGCTCCTCGATCACACCACTGACCGCGATTTCCACACTGCCCTCCTGAAACGGATTATGCAGGCCAGCCGCACTGAGAAGTTCGAAGTATTCCCGACTGCCGCCCATCTGGCACAGACTCACATAATCTTTCCATGCCTGAGCACGATTCTTTTTGCTTCGTGTATAGAACTCAAAGGCCCCAATCTGTGCCAAGGCATAATCCACATAGTAAAACGGATACATGAATATGTGCTGCTTCTGCATCCAGAATCCCCCCTCCTCCAGGAAGGCGTTTCCGTCGTAAGTACGCCAAGGCATATAGGTTTTTTCCAATTCATGCCAGATAGCTCGCCACTGCGTAGGCCCCTGCGTAGGATCCTCGAAGACTCGATGCTGAAATTCATCCACGCAAATCATATAAGGGATCACATTCAAGGCGCCGAATAGATGGGCATACCGATATTTATCCGCGTTCCGGAAGAACCGATCCATCCATGGATACGCGAAATGCTCCATGGACATGGAATGGATCTCATTGATCTCACTCGTGGAATGAATATAGGCAGAAAGTGTTTGTCTCCGCGAAGCGGTATAGGCCTCAAATGCATGCCCCGCCTCGTGCGTCAGCACATCCGCATCCGCGCTCGTCCCATTAAAATTGGAGAAAATAAAGGGAGCCTTGTATTTCGGCAGGAACGTACAATATCCTCCCATTCTTTTATTGGGCTTTGTCTCCAGGTCAAACAGCTCATGTTCCACCATGAAATCGAAGAACTCCCCTGTCTCTGGCGACATCTCGCGATACATGACTTGCGCGGCGGACACCATCTCTTCCCGATTGCCCTGGGGAAGTTCGTTCCCTTCCGGGAAAACGAGCGCCTCATCATAATAAAAGAGTGTGTCGATTCCCAAACGTCTGCGCTGCCGTTCAAAGAGTTCCTCACAGGCAGGCACGATCACGTCCTTGACCTGCTTTCGAAAACGTTGAACATCCTCGGGGCCATAATTATAACGGCGTTTGTTCAAATAGGCCATCGTAATATAGCTGTCCATACCCAGTTTCCGCGCCATACCTGCGCGAATCTTCACCAGTTCCGCGTACTGTGCTTCTAACTGCGGCGCGATCTTGTTGTACATATCCGCCCAGGCTTCGAACGCTTCTTTTCTTTCCGCCCGATCTGTACTCTGCATATGGCGCAGGAGCCCATAGAAATTACAATCTTCTCCTCGAAATTCTGTATGACAGAGCGCCGTCACCTTCTGGTACTTCTGCACCCATTCGCTTTCCTGAATCTTATCCTCGATGATCGAAGGATCCAACAAGCGATTTTGTTCCTCCAGATTATGAAATAAGTAGGCGCCAAACTCGGTCTCAAACTCCTTTCGAAACGGGGACTCCAACAGCGCCTGATTCACCTCCCGATACAGCGGCATCATACGGGCGCCTTCCCCCTGCAGATAGCGAACCTCTTCCTCATAAAAGGGATCCGCCGTATTGATCGTGCTGCGAATATGTGCGACGTTTCTCATCGTATTCGCGTCCACATCCGCGTTTTCCAGTGCGAGGTACGCGCTTCTCGCTGCCTCGTAACTCTTCGCGTTTCGCAAATCACTGATTCTTGTCTTTATCTCTTCCGCCAGTGCGCGCATATCTGGCCGCGCATAGGAAATCGCGCTGAATTTTTCCATGTTTTTCCTCCTCTTATGCCCATTGCCACTGCGTGCCTTCTCGGGTATCTTTGAGAATGATCCCCTTCTCTAAAAGCTCTGCCCGAATCGCATCCGCCTTCGCGAAATCCTTCGATTTTTTCGCGGATGCGCGTTCTGCGATCTTTTCTTCCACATAGGCTGCCAGTTCCTCATCCTGCGGCTCTGCCGTGTCTTTCCCCTCTGTGAATCCCAGAGACAGCACCTTCTCAAAATCCTCTGCGATCGCCCACTTCGTCGCATCATTCATATCCGCTTTCAGCATATCATACAACACGGTAAGTCCCGACGAAGTATTTAGATCATTGCCGACTGCTTCCATAAAACGCTGTCTATACAGACTCTGCTTCTCGACATCGATCTCTCCTTCACGCTGCAGATTCTGAATTCGTTTTTTCAATTTCTGATACGCTGCCGCTACATTATCCAGCACATCATAACTGAATTCCAGAGGCTTCCGGTAATGAGACTGCAGACAGAACATACGGTAGACCAAAGGATCATATCCCTTCTCCTGCAATAGTGAAACGGTCAGGAAATCTCCCTTTGATTTACTCATCTTGCCGCCCTTCTCATTCAGATGCTGCACATGAAACCAGTATTTACACCAGGGATGCCCGAAATAAGCTTCGCTCTGCGCAATCTCATTCGTGTGATGCGGAAAAATATTGTCCACACCGCCGCAGTGCAGATCCAGATGCTCCCCCAGGTACTTCGCCGCAATGCAGGAACACTCGATGTGCCAGCCGGGATATCCAAGGCCCCAAGGACTTTCCCACTTGAGCTCCTGATTCTCAAACTTGGATTTGGTAAACCACAGGACGAAGTCACTCTTGTTTCGCTTATTGGCATCCTCCTCCACATCGTCTCGAACGCCTACCATCAGCTCTTCTTCGTTATGGCCTGTAAGCACATAATAATCCTTCACCTTCGAGGTATCGAAATAGACATTATCCCCCGCACGATACGCGTATCCCTTCTCTAAAAGCACCTCGATCATATGGATGAATTCGGAAATACAGTGAGTAGCCGGTTCTACCACATCCGGACGCTTGATATTCAGCTTTTCACAGTCCGCAAAAAAAGCGTCCGTATAGAACTTCGCGATCTCCATCACCGTCTTATGCTCTCTCTTCGCACCCTTAAGCATCTTATCCTCGCCTGTGTCCGCATCGCTGGATAGGTGCCCCACATCTGTGATATTCATCACGCGAGTCACATCATACCCCACATACCGCAGGAACTTCTCCAGCACATCTTCCATAATGTAGCTGCGCAGATTTCCGATATGCGCATAATGATAGACCGTCGGACCGCAAGTATACATACGGATCTTTCCCTCTTCATAGGGGATGAACTCTTCGACCTTCTTCGTGAGTGTATTATATAAAACCATTCGGCGGTACTCCTTCCCTTATTGACATGTTTATTTCATTATAAACAGCCGGGAGCTTTCTGTCAATAAAGAAATGACGCGGAAAGCCGCGTCATCTATGATTATCCCCAAGGATTCCTGTATTGTGCCGCCTCCGCCAGCTCTTCTTCGATTCGAATCAGACGGTTATACTTCGCATTGCGATCGCTTCTTGCCGGTGCGCCCGTCTTGATCTGCCCAGCTCCTACGGCGACTGCCAGATCCGCAATGAAGGCGTCTTCCGTCTCTCCGCTTCGGTGCGATACGATCGCATGCATACCTGCTCGCTGTGCCATATGAATAGCGGACAGCGTCTCCGAAAGACTCCCGATCTGATTGAGCTTAATGAGAATCGCATTTCCCGCTCTCTTCCGTATCCCCTCTTTCAGACGTTCTGTGTTTGTGACGAACAAGTCGTCTCCTACTAACTGCAAACGATCTCCCAGCTCCTGCGTCATCTTTTTCCAGCCTTCCCAATCATTCTCATCCAGGCCGTCTTCTATCGAAAACAAGGGATACTGTTCTGCCAGTTCTCGATAGTACTCAATCATTTCTGCCGCAGATCTATACACCTCTCTCCCGCTCATCTTACTTTCTCCCGGGAAATAGTAGGCCTGCTTTTCCGCGATATATAATTCACTGGCCGCTGCATCCAATGCAAACCCGATCTCCTCTCCGGGGCGAAATCCCGCTTCTGTAATCGCGTCCATCATATAACGCAGCACATCCTTCGCAGCAGCCAGGTTCGGCGCAAATCCGCCTTCATCTCCAACCCCCGTGGATAGTCCGTTTCTTGTCAGAATTTTTTTCAGCGTATGATATACTTCTGTACACATTCGGATGCCTTCGGAAAAAGTTTTGGCTCCCACCGGCATGATCATGAATTCCTGCAGATCCACGGTATTATCCGCATGCTTTCCTCCATTCAGAATATTCATCATGGGGACAGGCATCTGGCAAGCCCCCGCGCCGCCCAAATACCGATACAGACTCATACCATGCCACTGCGCTCCTGCGCGGGCACAGGCCAGTGAAACCGCCAGAATACTGTTCGCGCCCAGCATTGCCTTATTTGGCGTTCCATCCAGTTCTTTCATACGTATATCCACACCGATCTGATCATCGACACGCATGCCGGCTAAGGCTGGCGCGATAACATCCTGTATATTATAAATCGCGCGCTGTACGCCCTTCCCATCATATCGACCGCCGCCGTCCCGAAGTTCCACCGCCTCATATTCTCCCGTAGACGCCCCTGAAGGAACACTTGCTCTCCCCATAATCCCACTTTCACATATCACATCTGCCTCCACCGTAGGATTTCCTCTGGAATCCAGAATCTCTCTGGCGATCAGCCTGCGAATCTTCATAGAAAAACCTCCTCATACCATAGATTCTATCTATAGTATGAGGAGGCGAGTTCCATATTATACCTTCTGAGATACTGCTCTGGATCCTAGGACACAAATCTTAGACCAGAAGACTTTCTCCTGTCATCTCCGCAGGCTTATCCATACCCATCATCTCCAGAAGCGTGGGCGCGATATCCGCCAGCTTTCCCCCCTCGCGCAATGTCACTCCCGGCTTGTAATTCACCAAAACAAAGGGAACGGGATTCGTTGTATGCGCCGTAAAAGGTTCTCCTGTCTCATAATCGATGAGCTGTTCCGCGTTTCCATGGTCTGCACACAAAAACATCTGTGCATCATTCCGCTTGATAGCTTCCAGAGTCCGCCCCAGGCAGGCATCCACTGTCTCGATCGCCTTGACTGCGGCTTCCAAGATACCTGTATGTCCTACCATGTCCGGATTGGCGAAATTGACGACGATCAAATCGTACTTATGACTGTCGATGGCTTCTACTAGCTTATCACATACCTCATTCGCGCTCATTTCCGGCTTCAAATCATAGGTGGCTACCTTCGGAGAAGGCACCAGAATCCGATCCTCATTTTCATTCGGCACTTCCACACCGCCATTGAAGAAGAAGGTCACATGGGCATACTTCTCTGTCTCTGCCAGACGCAGCTGTGTCCTTCCGTTCTTGGCCAGATATTCCCCCAGGATATTGTGCAGCACTTCTTTATGAAAGGCTACTTCTTTATTGGGAATCGTCGCATCATAATCCGTGAAGCAGACAAAAAATACCGGCAGACGATCTCTCTTGAATCCGGTGAAGCCATCGTCACAGAACGCGCGCGTGAGCTGTCTGGCCCGATCCGGGCGGAAGTTATAGAAAATGATGGAATCATGCGCCTGAATCTTGGCCACAGGCTGTCCATTCTTCTGAATCACCGTGGGAACTACAAACTCATCGGTCACACCCTCATCATAGGATTTCTGCATGCCCTCCACGGCGCTCTCCGCAGTGTGTCCCTCTCCAAAAACTAGAGCGCGATAGGCTTTCTCTTCCCGGTCCCAGCGATTATCCCGATCCATGGCATAATAACGACCGGACAACGTGGCGATTTCACCCACACCCAATTCCTTCATCTTCGCTTCCAGTTCCTTCACATACTCGATGCCGGAAGAAGGAGGTGTATCGCGTCCATCCATGAATCCATGCACATATACCTTATCCAAGCCATTTCTCTTTGCCAGCTCCAGCAGTCCGTATACATGTTCAATATGACTGTGCACGCCGCCATCGGATAACAGGCCCATCAAATGCAGCGCAGAACCATTCTCCTTGCAGTTTTTCACTGCGTCCAGAAGGGCCGGATTCGCAAAGAAATCTCCGTCCTGAATGAATTTGGTGATCTTGGTCAGATCCTGATATACGATACGGCCTGCCCCAATGTTCAGGTGACCCACCTCCGAATTGCCCATCTGTCCATCCGGCAATCCTACGAAAAGTCCGCTGGCATTGCCCGGCACACAGGGCCACTCCTTGACCATCTGATCATAATTCGGCTTTTTAGCGGCTGCTACCGCATTGCCCACTGGATTCTCATTCAGACCAAACCCATCTAAAATCATCAAAATCGTAGTTCTCTTACTCATGTTTTCCCCTTCTTAATAATTTACAATCTTAGCGAAATCCGCCTTCAGGCTCGCGCCGCCGACCAGGCCGCCGTCGATGTTCGGCATAGCAAACAATTCCGCCGCATTGCCCGCATTGACGCTGCCGCCGTATTGTACCCGAATTTCCTCAGCCACTTCTGTCCCATAGATCTCCGAGACTACCTGCCGGATGGCGCCGCAAACCTCTTCCGCCTGTACGCTGGTCGCCGTACGTCCGGTTCCAATGGCCCAAATCGGCTCATACGCGATCACAGCCTTCTTCGCATCTTCCGGCTTTACATCCTTCAATGCGATCTTCACCTGCATACGAACCAGATCCACCGTGATGCCCTGCTCGCGCTGTTCCAGCGTCTCCCCGACACAAATAATCGGCTTCAGGTCATGCTCAAAAGCCTTAAGCACCTTCTTATTGACGATCTCATCGGTCTCTCCGAAATATCCGCGGCGTTCGGAATGCCCCAGAATCACATACTCACAGCCGCATTCTTTAATCATCTCCGGCGCTACCTCACCGGTATACGCGCCGCTCTCTTCATAATACATGTTCTGTGCGCCAATCTTGATATTCGTTCCCTTGACTGCCTGTGCCGCCAGTACCAGAGACACGAAAGGCGGACAAAATACGACTTCCGTCTTATCATTATCTCCCACCAGGGGCTTCAGCGTCTCAATCAGCTCCAGCGCCTCCCTCGGCGTCTTATTCATCTTCCAGTTTCCTGCTACAATCGTCTTACGCATATTTTCACTGTCCTTTCATAAAAATCAGGCGGGCCTGTGGGACTCCCCGCAGGCCCCGCCCGTAGGATGGTTATTTACTTATCATTCACTGCGACCACACCCGGCAGATCCTTGCCTTCCAGGAACTCCAGAGAGGCGCCGCCACCCGTAGAGATATGGGTCATCTTATCGCCAAATCCAAGCTGGTTTACAGCTGCGGCACTATCGCCGCCGCCGATAATCGTGGTGGCATCCTTAA
>CALBGL010000060.1 GCA_937892735.1 uncultured Clostridia bacterium
CGCTGGAAGAGGTAACGCCCAGCCAGCGTTCCCGCGCCAAGGCTGTGAATTTTGGAATTATCTATGGCATCAGCGCGTTTTCCTTGGGGGATGATCTGCATATCTCGCAGAAAGAAGCGAAGGATTATATCAACCGATATTTCGAGCGATACCCCAAGGTCAAGGAGTTCCTGGATGGATGCGTGGAAGAGGCCAGGGAGCGCGGTTATGGCGTCACGCTTTTTGGCCGCCGTCGCATCATTGATGAGATCCACTCTTCCAATTTCGTGAAGCGTTCTTTTGGCGAGCGTGTGGCGAAGAATATGCCGATTCAGGGAACCGCGGCGGATATTATTAAGATTGCCATGATACGCGTGTATGAGCGGCTGCGGAGAGAAGGGCTGCGAAGCCGTCTGCTCTTAACGGTGCATGATGAACTGCTGGTAGAGACCTATAAAGGAGAAGAGGAGCAGGTCCGACAGATTCTGCGCGAAGAGATGATGGGAGCGGCGGATTTGTCGGTTCCGTTGGAAGTGGATATTCATAGAGGAGAGAACTGGTATGAGGCCAAGTAAGGTGATCGGAGTGACGGGGACCATTGCGTCGGGGAAGAGTACAGCCTGTCGGTATCTGGAAGAGCACTACGGGATGAGACGAATCGACGCGGATCAGGTGGGTCACGAAGTGACCAAGTCGCCAGAGGTAGTTAGGGAGTTGACAAAAGCCTTTGGGAAAGCTATACTGGATAGTGCCGGAAAGTTAGACCGGAGAAGACTTGGCAGGATTGTCTTTCGGGATCCGGACAGTTTGAAACGGTTGAATGAGATTACACATCCTGCCATCTGCCAGCAAATCGCGGAAGAAATCAAAAGGTTCCGCAAGGATCCCGGGAAAATGCCATGCCTCCTGCTGGAAGCCATTGAACTTTTGCGGACGCCCTTGGTGGATTTAGTCGATGAGGTATGGGTCGTCTGGGCGGAGGATGAAATTCGGATCCAGCGAGTGATGCAGCGCCAGAATCTGATGCGGGAAGAAGCGGAAGAACGAGTCTGGGGACAGTGGTCCCAGGATTCTTATATGGCGGCTGCCGATGTGCGGATTGATGGAAGCGGCAGCATAGAAGCGCTGTATCGGGAACTGGATCGGAAAGTGGCGGAAAGGATGTCAGCGTTTGATGGAAAAGAATAGATGCAGACGGCTGTTGGTTGTCTTGCTTTGTTGGATTTGTTTGTTATGGGCGGGCTGTAAAGACCCTGCCGTGCAGGAATCCAGCGAGGAAAGGGCTTCTGGCGTTTCAGAGGTCTCGTCCGCGGCAGATTTTTCGCAAGAGTCTTCTTCCGAAGTGGTTCCTTCTGATGGGATTCTCCGGATGACTGTTTTTATGCCGGAGACGCTGAATCCATTGTCCGTACAGCAGCCAGAAGTAGCACAACTCGTCATGATGATCTTCATGCCGCTGGTGGAGACGGATGAAAACGGGGCAGCCGTGGAAGGCGGACTGGCAGAGAAATGGGAAGTGTTATCTGACTACCAGCTCAGGCTGAAGATTCGTTCGGATGTTCTCTGGCAGGATGGGACAAGAGTCAGCGCGCAGGATGTGGTGTATACACTGCAGGCTTATCTTGAAGAATCTGCGAATCATTATTGGAAATCACAGCTTTCTTCCATTACGGAGGTGGCATTGGATGAAAGCGGCGATGTGCGGATCACTTTTGCGGTACCGGTGGACGCAGAGCATCTGGGCATGTTGGTGGTACCGATTTTGCCGGAACATATTTATCATGTGGAAAATCCGCCGGAATGGGAGCCGATTGGAAATGGTCCGTATCAGGTGACAGAATATCGGGCGATGCGGGAGATCCGCCTGACGGCCAACGCGCAATATGTAGGGAATACGCCGAAGATTCAGGAGATCCTGGTGGAGATCACTCGGAGTGAGGATGCGGAGGAGAGCGCCTTTTCCCGGGGATTGACGCATATCATATACGAGGAAGTGCCGAGTAGTCTTTCGGCAGAGAATATTGAGCACCATACTGTATATCGTACGGACACGCATAAACTTCAGCTTTTATACATGAATCAGAGAGAAAGCAGTGCTCTGGCGGAAGAAACGGTCCGTAAAGCGATCATGTACTGTATCGACGCGCAGGAACTGATTGACAGAACACAGATTCATCAGGGAACACGCAGCCAATCCGTGGTTCCTTCCTGGATAGCGGATTGTGCCTTGCCGGAGGTTTATTCTATCGATTATCAGTTGGCTTATTCTTTGCTGGGGGAAAACCGGGGAGTGTCTCTGCGTTTGATTGTAAGCAGGGAGGAACAGACGGCTATCGCGCAGGCAAGGTTGATCTATGAACAGTTATCACAGATTGGGCTGGAGGTTCAGGTAGTTCTTTACGACGAGGCAGACTGGCAAAAGGCGCTGGAAGAAGGGGAGTTTGATCTGGCTTTTGGAAGCTGTCGGATCGACTCAATTCAGGATCTGTCCGAATTATTGGCCTCTGAAGGAACCGGCAATTACAGCGGCAGACAGGACGAAGAGATGGACCGGCTGCTGCAGAACGTTTCTTCCGCAATGGGAGAAGAGGCGAGAGCATCAGCGTATCAGGCGCTTTCAGAATATGCGTGGGAAACACTTCCAGTCTGTCCTCTGTACTATTCACAGCAGGCGGTGGTGGTTTCTAGAGATCTCGGCGGAGAATTGTTTCCCACGCCGTATCATCTGTATCGTGGGATCGAGAATCTGTCATTTATATCAGAAACATAAAGCAGGAGGAATAGAAGATGAAAGGGATTATTTCGGTGGTCGGAAAGGATCGGGTAGGGATTATCGCAGAGGTTTGCACATTACTATCCAAGCACCAGATCAACATTCTGGATATTTCCCAGAGTATTACAGGCGGTTATTTTCACATGATGATGATAGTGGATATGGGAAATTCAGAAGCAGCATTTCATCAGGTGGCCAGCGAGTTGGAAGGGGTCGGAGAGAAGCTGGGCGTGCAGATTAAGCTGCAGAGCGAAGAGATCTTTCAGGCGATGCATCGAATCTAAGGAACGGGGGAGAAACGAGTGGTTAATTTTCAGGAAATCATCGAAACCAATCGGATGATTGAGGAAGCCAATCTGGATGTGCGCACGATTACGATGGGAATCAGCCTGCTGGACTGTGCGCATTCAGACAGCCAGGTATTTCAGAGAAAGATTTATGATAAGATCACGAGAACAGCGGAGCATCTGGTATCGGTGGGGGAAGAGATCAGCGAGCGATATGGGATTCCCATTGTGAATAAGCGGATCTCCGTGACGCCCATAGCAATCGCAGCAGCAGCCTGTGAGGATCCAGATTTTCCAGCGATTGCGAAGACACTGGATCGTGCAGCCAAGGAAGTCGGCGTCAATTTCATCGGCGGATTTTCGGCTCTGGTGCAGAAGGGAATGACCGAGAAGGACTGCATGCTGATCGAAAGTATTCCTGCGGCTCTTTCGGAAACAGAAAGAGTCTGTGCCTCCGTGAATGTAGGAACCAGCCGTTCTGGCATCAACATGGATGCGGTGCTTCTTCTGGGGGAGAAGATCAAGGAACTCTCGGAGAAGACAGGAAACGCGGATTCCATCGGCTGTGCGAAACTGGTGGTATTTTGCAATGCGCCGGATGATAATCCGTTTATGGCGGGCGCCTTTCATGGTGTGGGAGAGACCGATACCGTGATTAACGTGGGGGTTTCCGGTCCCGGCGTGGTCAAGAGCGCGCTCAAGGCGGTACGGGGAGAGAATTTTGAGGTATTGTGCGAAACCATTAAGAAAACAGCGTTTAAGATTACTCGAGTCGGACAGCTGGTCGCGCTGGAGGCATCGAAGCGGTTGGGCGTGCCCTTCGGCATTATTGATCTGTCCCTAGCGCCGACGCCGGCCATCGGAGACAGTATTGCGGAGATTTTCCAGGAGATGGGATTAGAATGTGCCGGCGCGCCGGGAACGACAGCGGCGCTGGCGATGCTGAACGACCAGGTGAAAAAGGGAGGACTGATGGCTTCTTCTTTTGTAGGCGGCCTGTCTGGCGCGTTTATCCCGGTCAGCGAAGACCATGGTATGATCGAGGCAGCAGAGGCGGGAACGTTGACACTGGAGAAACTGGAAGCGATGACTTGTGTGTGTTCCGTGGGACTGGATATGATTGCGATTCCGGGAGATACGCCGGCAACCACGATTTCCGGTATCATTGCGGATGAGATGGCCATTGGTATGATTAATTCCAAGACGACAGCAGTACGCCTGATTCCTGTGTATGGTAAAGGGGTTGGTGAGCGGGCAGAGTTTGGAGGGCTCCTGGGGTACGCCCCCATCATGCCGGTGAACAGTGCTTCTTGCGCGGAATTTGTGAAGCGGGGTGGGCGCATTCCGGCTCCGGTACACAGCTATAAGAATTGATATGGCCTATTACAGGACGCGTGGCCTTAGAGGCAGTACGCTGGAAGAGATGGTCAATATGGCGAATGAGATCTATCGTAAGGAAGGGATTGCCCTCATTCAGAAGATCCCTACGCCGATTAAGCCGGTAGAGTTTGACAGCGAACGTCGGACTATCTCCTTGGCCTATTTTGAGCAGCGAAGCACGGTGGATTATATGGGGATTCTGCAGGGAATTCCCATCTGTTTTGATGCGAAGGAAACAGCGCAGAGAAATCTCCCGGTGGCCAATATCCATTCGCATCAGGTCGAGTTTATGCGGGAGTTCGACCGGCAGGGCGGGCTGACCTTCCTGCTGGTGCATTTTTCTGCAGATGACATGTATTATCTCCTGCCTTTTGAGGTGCTCAATACCTATTTCGATCAGAAAGGGGAGCATAAAGGGGCCAAGACCATTCCCAGGGAGATTTTCGAGGAACGGTTCCGGATTCCACAGTATACGGGAGGGATTCCTCTGCACTATCTTAAGGCAGTATTCGAATATTGTAAGATCAAACAGGAGGACAAACGTGGCAGCATATAAAATTTTAGTCGATGCAATGGGTGGGGATTATGCCCCGAAAGCGCCGGTGGAGGGAGCGTTGATCGCATTGGAACGTCATTCGGATCTCTCCATTGTGATGGCGGGTCGGGAGCCGGAGATTCGCAAGGCCCTCGAAGGGAAAAGTTATGACGCAGGTAGACTGCAGATACTTCACAAAGAACAGGTCGTTGAAAATGAAGAGCATAACCCGGCGGAAGCGGTGCGTGCAAAGAAGGATTCGTCTCTGATGTACGGCATGAAAATGGTGAAAGAAAAGGAAGTAGATGGCTTGGTTTCCGCGGCGAATACGGGAGCCGTATTGGCGGGGGCAACGCTCATAGCCGGTCGGATTCGAGGAGTATTGCGTCCGGCGCTTTCCGTTGCGCTGCCAGGGCGTAAGGGGCCGGTGCTTCTTCTCGATGTAGGTGCCAATGTGGACAGTAAGCCAGCCTACCTGGTACAGTTTGCGCAGATGACAAGCATCTACTGTAAAAAACTGCTGGGGATCCAGAATCCTCGTATCGGCCTTCTGAATGTAGGTGTGGAACCAGGGAAAGGGAATGCGCTGGTAAAGGAAGCCTATGAGATGTTGGAGAAGGAGCCGGAGATCCATTTCATCGGCAATGTAGAAGCCAGGGAAGTATTGGAGAACGCGGCGGATGTTATTGTGACAGACGGCTTTGCCGGAAATATTCTGCTCAAAGGACTGGAAGGCATCGCGCGTTATATGTTTGGTTGTCTGAAGGAAGAGATGACCAAGAGTTTTCGCAATCAATTAGGGGCTTTATTGCTGAAGCCAGCCATGCGGGAACTGAAACATAAGCTGGATCCGTCCGCAGTGGGCGGGACGCCCCTGTTGGGCATCAATGGTGCGGTGGTCAAGGCACATGGAAACTCGAAAGGAGAAGCGTTTGCGAATGCGATCGAGCAGTGTATTCGGTACCTTTCTTCCAATGTGAATGAGGAGATCGCGGAATGTATGGTCCGAAGCAAGCAGAGAGCACGGGAGGAACAGAAGAGTGAGTGATTGGGAAAGGATTCAGAAGCTGGTCGCAGAGCGATTTGGCATTGAGATAGAAGAGGTCAGAGAGGAGACAGATCTTTCGGAGGATTTGGGCGCTGAGTCACTGGATCTGTATGAACTGGTGGTAGCGCTGGATATCGAGTTTTCTTTGGAACCGCAGGAAGACGCGATTGGCGGGATTCATAAGGCGGGGGATCTCCTGCGCTATATCAATGGAACGGAGAAGGAAGAATGAACCGTGCAAGGCTAGAGGAACTGGAAAAGATCCTGGGATACCATTTCAAGAATCTAGAGCTTTTAGAACAGGCGGTGACGCACATCTCGTACGCGAATGAGGTATTGGGCAGCGCGATGCGCGGCAATGAACGGCTGGAATTTTTAGGGGATGCCGTATTAGAGTTGGTCAGCAGCAGGTGGTTGTATGATCATCTAGCGGTTCCCGAAGGACAGCTCTCCAGAACCCGCGCTGCGCTGGTATGTGAGAATTCTCTTTGTCAGGTGGCCGTGGATTATCAACTGGGACAGTTCCTGCATCTGGGAAAAGGCTTAGAACAAGCGGGAGGACGTACGCGGCCTGCGATCCTGGAGGATATGGTGGAAAGTATTTTTGGCGCGGTATATTTGGATGGAGGGGTGGAAGCAGTGACACCGATCATCGAGAAGTGGGTGCTCGGTCGGCTTAGAATCGGTGAAGATCTGCGGGATGATAAGACGAAGCTGCAAGAGATGATACAGGCCGGGACAGGGGGGACCATTGAATATCGTCTGGAGGAAGAAAGCGGTCCGCCGCATCGTCGGGTCTTTCGAATGAGTGTGTACTATAATGGAAAAAAATATGGCAGCGGTAGTGGTGGAAGCAAAAAGGAAGCGGAGCAGAAAGCGGCAGCCCAGGCACTGAAGCAGATGCGAGGAAAGAAATGGAATTAAAGTGTGTAGAGATTATCGGCTTTAAGTCCTTTGCGGATAAGCTGACATTAACTTTTCATGGAGGCATCACGGCGATCGTGGGGCCCAATGGCAGCGGCAAGAGCAATGTGGCCGATGCTATTCGCTGGGTATTGGGAGAGCAGAGCGCCAAATCGCTTCGAGGATCCCGCATGGAGGATGTTATTTTCGCAGGGACAGAGCGAAGAAGACCGGTCAATTTTGCACAGGTGATCCTTACTTTGGGCAATCAGGACCGCAGTCTTTCTTATGATGCGGATGAAGTCGCCATCAGCCGCAAGATGTACCGTTCCGGCGAAAGTGAATATCTGATTAATGGTGTAAAATGCCGCTTGCGCGATGTGCAGGAGCTTCTGATGGATACGGGAATCGGTAAGGATGGATATTCCATTATCGGACAGGGGCGCATCGATCAGTTGCTCTCTAACAAGCCGCAGGATCGGCGGATGATCTTTGAAGAGGCAGCGGGTATCGTAAAGTTCAAGGTGCGCCGAGAAGAGGCGAATAAGCAGCTTCTGGAGGAACAGGCCAACCTGCAGCGAGTATCGGATATTTTAGAAGAAGCCTCGAGCCGTCTGGAGCCATTGGAAAAACAGGCAGCAGAAGCCCGTAAGCATCGGAATCTGACAGAGGAGCTGAAGCAGTTAGAAGTGCAGGCGTTTCTGCGGCAATACGAGCAGCAGAGCGGTCAATTTCGGTCCTTAGAGGAGAAGACCGAACAGCTTTTAGTACAGCTTGAGGAGGCGAGGGAGCGCCGTCGGCATGTGAAGGAGGCGGCCGAGATCTGTCAGAGAGAGGCGGAAGAGGCGGCCAAGAACCTGGCGAAGGCCATGCAGGAGCTCAATGATCTGCGGGTGCTGCGAGAGAGTCAGGACGGAGAGCGTAAGCTGTATATGCAGAACATGGAGCAGCTGCGTAAAGAACAGCGGGATGTGAAAGAGCATCTGGAAGATACAAAGGGGCGTCTGGCCAGACGGCAGGATACCTATGAGAAAGAGCAGAAACAGTTGGCCCAGCTGCGGCAGAAGAAGGAGACGCAGAAAGAGCAGCAGGCGCTTCTTTTAGAGACGCAGAAAGAGTTGGCCAAGGAGCATGAGGAAAGCCGACAGAAGAAGGAGCTGGCTGAGGCAAGTCTGGAAACTCTGCGGCAGGACGTAGAACAATTGAAGGAGACTTCCGCTCGTCAGGAAGTACGGCAAGAGCAGGAACAGGGCCAGCAGGGCGATATGAAACAGAAGCTGGAGAAGTTGACGAGGGAGTATGAGGCACAGTATCAGCAGCTGGAAACGGCACAGAAAGAATTAGAAGAAGCCCGTGGAGAGTTTGAGCAGTGTAACCGGGATATTGCGGAGAAAACAGACGAGATCAGCACGATACGTGCGAAGCTGCGGGAGGCGGAGACAAGGCTGGAGGAGGCGGAAAAAGAGATTCATCAGGTGGAGTCCAGAATCCGTTGGCTCAAGGAACTGGAAAAAGAATATGAGGGCTATAGCGGCAGCGTTAAATGGATCATGCAGCAGAAACAGCAGGATCCTCAGCATGGCGATGGGATTTTGGGCACGGTGGCGGATCTGATTCAGGTGCCTCCGTATCTTGCGACGGCGCTGGAAATTGCTCTGGGAGGCGCGGTACAGAATATCGTGACAGACCATTTACAGACGGCACAGTATTGGATCGAGGCGCTGCGAGCACGTAAAGCCGGCCGGGCGACGTTCCAGCCATTGGATCGTGTACAGGGCCGGGAAATTCGCCGGGACGAGAAACTCCTTGCGATGCCGGGTGTGATGGGATATGCTCCGGAATTGATTGGCTTCGATCCGAGGTATGGTGCCATCATCTCCCGTCTGTTGGGCAATGTGGTGATCGCTCAGGATTTTAAATCGGCAGCGGCCGTGGCTCGGTCCTATGGACAATACCTGCGCGTGGTCACGCTGAAGGGAGATATCTTCAATATAGGCGGTTCTATCACGGGTGGAAGTACCGGTGGAAAGAATGCTTCGATTCTCAATCGAAAGGGGGAGCTCTCTGAGCAGGAGGCCCGGTTAGATGTAGCCAGAAAGACAGGACTGCGTCTTATGCAGGAAGTGGCCGGTCTTAGTGAAGAACGGCAGCAGAAGTCACGGGAGATGGAAGCATTGTCACAGCGGCGGGAAGCATTGTCTCAGGAAACTGCGCAGCGGCAGTCCAGCTATGATCAGAATGAGCTGCGCGCCCAGATGCTGCGTGCCCAGTTGGACGAAGCCAAGCGGGATGCGCAGATGATCGGGCAGTCTATCGAGAAAAACGAGAGATTTCTGGAGGAGGTGCGTCATGAATTGGAAGAAAAACAACAGGCGTATCAAGTGGAGGCGGATCGTCTGAAAGCGATTCAGGAGCAAGAGGAAGAAGACCGGAAGAAGGAAGAAGAGATGCGTTCGCAGATCCTTCGGGTTCGGATTGAGCTGAGCACTTCGGAACAGCTGATTGCTTCTATGGTGAATTCCGGAGAGAGGGAATCCGCGGATATGCATCAGGATCAGGAGCAGATTGAAAGATATGAGGACCGTCTCAAAGAAGTAGATCGAGAGATAGGACGCCTGGAGAGTGAAGCCCTTCGTTCGGAAGCGGAGCTGGGTCAGGTGGGAAACCAGATTCAGTCCTTTGGAGAAAAGATAGAAGAACTGACACAGGTACGGGATGATAAGGAGGAGCAGCGTCGTGAAAGTATCGTAGCCTCCGAAGAAGTCGTACAGTGGGTTACGGATCTGGAAAAAGAGCAGTATCGTCTGGATACCCAGGCTAGCCGTGT
This sequence comes from uncultured Clostridia bacterium, assembly GCA_937892735.1. Lineage (GTDB taxonomy): Bacteria > Bacillota > Clostridia > Lachnospirales > Bianqueaceae > Faecimorpha. The sequence goes on from CALBGL010000060.1 coordinate 9,733, forward strand.
GAAGAAGGAACTGGCAGAGCTGCAGGATCGGATCTGGGAAAAGTACGAACTGACGTATAACGCGGCGCTTCGTATGGAGTTGCCCAAGCTTGAGAATGTGAATGCGGCGAATCGGCGCATGAGCGAGCTTCGCGAAGAACTGCGCGGTCTGGGCGCGGTGAATCTGCATGCGGTAGAGGAATATCAGACGCTGAAAGAGCGCTGTGATTTCCTGACATCCCAGTTGGAGGATGTGAAGAAGGCCGAGGAGAGTCTGCGAGATATCATCCGTCAGCTGACGGAGCAGATGGAAAAGCAGTTTCAGGAGGGTTTCGGGAAGATCTCAGAGCAGTTTAACCAGGTGTTTCGTAAGATGTTTGGCGGTGGAAAAGGCATGCTCAGGCTGGAGGAAGAGGATCATCCTCTGGAATCCGGCATCGAGATTGTTGCACAGCCGCCGGGAAAAACGCTGAAGAGCATGACGGCGCTTTCCGGTGGAGAACGGGCGTTGACAGCGATTGCGATTTTGTTCGCCATACAACAGCTGAAACCGGCGCCGTTTTGTATCCTGGACGAGATTGAGGCGGCGCTGGATGATGCGAATGTGAAACGGTATGCAGATTTTCTGAAGACGCTTTGCGATACGACGCAGTTTATCGTGATCACACATCGAAAAGGAACTATGGAAGCAGCGACTGTGATGTACGGGATTACCATGGAAGAAAAGGGAGTTTCTAAGTGTATCTCCGTGAAATTTGAATAAGCGAGGGAAGAGAGATGGGATTATTTGATAGCCTCAAGAAAGGCTTAGAGAAAACAAGAAACAGTCTCATGGGCAGTATCGAGCAACTGTTTGGCGCCTATGATGAGGTGGATGATGATTTCTATGAGGAGTTGGAAGAGACGCTGGTGCTATCGGATATGGGCATGGAAACCTCCATGCGCCTGGTAGAAGAGATTCGTAAGGAAGCGATGCAGCGGCGCCTGAAGCGTCCGGACGAGGTCAAGGGACTCATGCGGGAGAAGATTGCCGAGCTCCTCGGTGTGGGGGACGAGAGCATCGTGGATCCAGCCGGCATGACGATTCTTCTGGTGATCGGTGTGAATGGCGCCGGAAAGACGACAACGATCGGAAAGCTGGCAGCGCAGCTGAAGCAATCCGGGAAAAAGGTGATTCTGGCAGCAGCGGATACGTTTCGCGCGGCGGCGATTGATCAGCTGCGAGTCTGGGCGGAGCGCTCCGGCGTGGAACTGATCAGCCATCAGGAAGGAGCAGACCCGGGGGCGGTCGTGTTTGATGCCGTAGCCGCCGCAAAGTCCAGACATGCGGATGTCCTGATCTGCGATACAGCGGGGCGTCTGCATAATAAGAAGAATCTCATGGCGGAGCTGAATAAGCTGTTTCGCATTCTAGAGCGGGAGTTTCCGCAGGCCAGGCGCGAAGTGCTGCTGGTGCTGGATGCGACCACCGGCCAGAATGCTCTGCAACAGGCGAAATTGTTTGCAGAGAGTGCTCCCATTACGGGTATTGTCCTGACAAAGCTGGATGGAACGGCGAAGGGAGGCGTTGTCATCGCCATCGCGGCGGAACTGGGCATTCCCGTGAAACTGATTGGCGTCGGTGAGAAGATGGAAGATCTGCAAACCTTCGATCCGCAGGCTTTTGCGCAGGCACTGTTAGGAGAGGAATGAAACGGTGAGTCAGAGGCTGCCGTATCTATGACGAAGAGGTCATGGATACGGCAGCTTTCGTGATGCAGAGAGGCATATTTATTGAAAAGCAAGATGGAATTTGTCAAGGGGGGCTGCAAAACACGCATATTTCTCAAATAATTTTAAGACAAGAACAGGCACTTTTCTCGTGTCCATTCCTGCCTTAATGTAAATAGGATCAGTTATGTTCGACCATGTCTGCAAGGGTTCTGTGATCAAAAAAATCATTGATCATTTGATAAAATTCTACCCACATAGGATATGTTCTACATTCAGAAGTTCTTTCACACGGGGATGCCCCACATTCAAGACAGGCAACCGGGGCAAGGTTTCCCTCAGTCAGCCGAAGAATATCTCCGATTTTACATTCTTCCAACGATTTTACAAGGCGGTATCCACCGCCTTTACCCTGCAAGCCTTCAATAATTCCATTTTTGGTTAGTACAGGTATAATTCGCTCTAAATACTTTAGAGATATGCCTTGCCTTTCAGCAATGTCTTTCATTGGAACATAGCCACCGTCTGTATGCTCCGCAAGATCTATCAAAACACGAAGCGCATATCGCCCTCTTGTAGAAATCAACATTATGGTCACCTCACTTTTAGGTAGTTATACCACAATAACGGTAGGTATATCAAGTGATAGTATAGTGAATAATACCCTTATGCTTACAAAGGATATATCCATCTTTATCAATAAAGTTACCGGCAAGCGATTTCCTGCCTGTTTGTAATTCAATAGCACTTGCATAATCGCCGTTTGGTGTAAAGCAAATATCCTAGCTGTCCGGTTTGGTCGCATTTACAAAACCGGCTTTTTCAGCAACGGCACGAACCTCTGTCTTTTTCATATTCCCAAGCGGAAATAACGTATGAGCAAGCTGCGTTTGCGTGAGCGAATAAGTTGCAATCAATGCAAGGATTAGGTGTGACACTTCTTTCGTAACTGTCTATAAATTTTTGGATGACTGTATTACGGAAAACATCTGTAAAATTGAGAACATAACGCAGCCGATACACTCATATCCCTTGTCACACAGTATTTTTGCGGCAAGCGAGGAATCAACGCCACCACTCATTGCAATCAATGCTTTCATACTTCGCAGCAGTGGCTACAACTTTCGCAGTCAGGAAATTGTTTTTTATCGTATTCGATACCGTTCTTCTCATAATAATCCTGTAGCGCCTTTTTGATCGCTTCTTCCGCCAGAACGGAACAATGAAGCTTATGTGCAGGTAGACCGTCAAGCGCTTCGACAACTGCCTTATTTGTAAGGGTAAGCGCTTGCGACACAGGCTTTCCCTTAATAAGCTCGGTTGCCATTGAGCTTGATGCGATTGCAGAGCCGCAGCCGAAAGTTTCAAATTTTACATCGACAATAATGTCGTTTTCAATTTTGAGATATATTTTCATAATATCTCCGCATTTGGCATTGCCGACTTCACCGATACCATCAGCATTTTCAATCACGCCGACATTGCGGGGATTTCGGAAATGCTCCATTACTTTTTCACTGTATAATGCCATATTAACAACCTCACTTTATTATGAACGCTTTCTTTCCGTTTACAAGGTCACGCCATATTGGTGATATGCCCCGCAGATAGCTGACAACCTCTTTGACGGATTTAATGGTGTATTCTATTTCTTCCTCGGTATTTTCTTCCGACAGAGATAGCCTTAACGAGCCATGAGCAATATCGTGAACCCTGCCGATGGCAAGCAAAACGTGACTCGGATCAAGAGAACCGGAAGTGCAGGCAGAACCGGAGGAGGCACAGATACCTTTATCATCGAGGAGAAGCAGTAAGGATTCACCCTCAATGCCCTCAAAGCAGAAATTTACATTGCCGGGAAGTCGCCTCGAACCATCACCGTTCAGTACAGAATGCGGTATCTCCGACAATCCCAAAATCAGTTTATCTCTCAATGCAGTAATTTTTACGGCATTTTCGTCAATGCGATCGCACGCTTCTTCCAAAGCCGCCGCCATTCCCATAATAGCAGGAATATTCTCTGTGCCCGCACGCTTGCTACGTTCCTGAGCACCGCCTTCAATCAAGGTTGTCAGCGGAATCCCTTTTCTCACATACAATACTCCGATACCTTTCGGGCCGTGGAATTTGTGTGCCGACAGGGAGAGCATATCAATATTTTGCTTCTGCACATTGATGTGAAGATGTCCCACCGCTTGAACCGCATCGGTATGGAATATTATTCCTTTTGCTCGGCAAATTTCACCGATTTCGTTTATCGGCTGAATGGTGCCGATTTCATTATTTGCATACATCACGGTAACGAGGCAGGTATCTTCACGAATGGCTTGCTCGACTTGTTCGGGCAGAACAAGTCCGTTTTCGTGAACATCAAGGAGCGTTATTTCAAAACCATTATTCTTTAGTTTTTCCAAGGTATGCAGAACGGCGTGATGTTCAAATGCAGTAGAGATAATGTGTTTCTTGCCTTTTCTTACGCCGATTTTGGCAGCGGAAAGGATTGCCTGATTGTCTGCTTCACTGCCACCGGAAGTAAATGTGATTTCTTTTGCAGTACATCCAAGACACTTTGCAATTCGTTCTCTCGCATTGTTGAGTGCTTCGGCTACGGCTTGTCCGGCAGAATGCAAACTGGAAGGATTACCGTAAAAGGTATCCATATACGGTAGCATAGCGTTGATTGCCGTTTTGCTCATTCTTGTAGTTGCAGCATTATCAAGATATATTCTCATATATAATCTCCTAAAGCTCCGACACCTGTTGAGAAAGATGTCGGAGCTGATGATTTAATTCTCAAAAAGCGGTGTGGACAAATATCTGTCACCCGTATCAGGAAGCAAAACAACGATGATTTTTCCTTCATTTTCGGGACGTTTAGCGAGTTCGATAGCCGCAAATGCCGCTGCACCCGAGGAAATTCCTACAAGTACACCCTCGTTCTTGCTTATCAGTTTTCCGGTTGTAAAGGCATCCCCGTTGGACACAGGGATAATCTCGTCGTAAATCCCCGTGTTCAGCACATCGGGAACAAAGCCAGCTCCGATACCTTGGATTTTATGCGGTCCTGCGACTCCTGTGGAGAGTACCGCAGAGGAAGCAGGTTCAACAGCGACAACCTTGATACTCGGATTCTTGGATTTGAGATATTCACCAACACCCGTGATCGTACCGCCGGTTCCGACACCCGCCACGAAAATATCTACCTTACCATCGGTGTCCTCGTAGATTTCGGGACCCGTATTTTCTCTGTGTGCTTTGGGATTAGCTGGATTTACAAACTGTCCGGGGATAAAGCTGCCCGGAATCTCCTTAGCAAGTTCCTCGGCTTTTGCAATAGCGCCTTTCATACCTTTTGCGCCCTCTGTCAGCACAAGCTCGGCACCGTAGGCATTCATTAACTGTCTGCGTTCTACCGACATAGTTTCGGGCATTGTAAGGATGATTCTGTACCCTCGTGCCGCCGCAACAGATGCAAGTCCGATTCCTGTATTACCCGATGTGGGTTCGATAATGACAGAGCTAGGTTTCAACTTTCCCGATGCTTCTGCATCATCCAAAATTGCCTTTGCAATACGGTCTTTTACAGAGCCTGCAGGATTAAAATATTCCAGTTTGGCAATGACCTTTGCTTTCAGATCAAATTTCTTTTCGATATGAGTGAGTTCCAGAAGCGGTGTTTTGCCGATGAGTTGGTCGGCAGAGGTATATATGTTAGACATAATCGTAATCTCCAAATTATTTTACTGCATCAAAGCCGTTTTGCAGGTCGGCAATGATGTCATCAATATGTTCCGTACCAATGGAAAGGCGAATCGTATTCGGCTTGATCCCCTGATCCGCCAGTTCTTCTGCGGAGAGCTGGCTGTGAGTCGTCGTTGCAGGATGGATCACAAGGCTCTTTACATCGGCAACATTGGCAAGCAGAGAGAATATTTTAAGGCTGTCAATGAATTTGTGTGCTTCCTTGACGCCGCCTTTGATCTCAAAGGTAAAAATGGAACCGCCGCCGTTCGGGAAATATTTCTGATACAGTTCATTGTCGGGGTGATCGGACAATGACGGGTGATTGACCTTTTCCACCTGCGGATGATTGGCGAGAAATTCCACAACTTTTTTCGTGTTCTCTGCATGGCGTTCCAAGCGAAGTGACAAAGTTTCGATGCCCTGCAAAAGCAGAAATGCTGCAAAGGGAGAGATAGTAGCACCCGTATCACGAAGCAATACTGCGCGGACATACGTTACAAATGCTGCAGCACCGACTGCCTTTACAAAGGATACGCCGTGATAGCTCGGATTAGGTTCTGCAATAGCAGGATATTTGCCACTTTGAGACCAATCAAACTTGCCGGAGTCTACAATGATACCGCCGAGGGTTGTACCATGCCCGCCGAGGAACTTTGTTGCAGAATGGACAACAATATCTGCACCATGCTCAATCGGACGGATCAAATACGGTGTACCGAAGGTATTATCAACCACAAGCGGAATACTATGCTTATGGGCGAGCTCGGCAAGTGCGTCAATGTCAGGAATATCGCTGTTCGGATTGCCGAGTGTCTCGATATAGATAGCTCTTGTGTTATCTTTGATAGCTGCTTCGACTCCTGCAAGGTCATGAATGTTTACAAAACTTGCCGTGATACCGAAGTTCGGGAGCGTATGCGCCAGCAGATTATAGCTGCCGCCGTAGATTGTCTTTTGCACAACGAAGTGACCGCCGTTCTGACCGAGTGCTTCGAGTGTATATGTAATTGCCGCCGCTCCTGATGCAAGAGCCAATGCCGCAACACCACCTTCAAGGGCTGCTACACGTTGTTCGAGAACATCCTGTGTGGAGTTAGTAAGTCTGCCGTATATGTTACCTGCATCAGTAAGACCAAAGCGTGCGGCGGCGTGTTCGCAGTTATGGAACACATAAGAAGTGGTTGCGTAAATCGGTACCGCACGGGCATCGGTTGTGGGATCGGGATTTTCCTGACCAACATGGAGCTGTAAAGTTTCAAATTTGTAATTAGACATAATTGTAATTTCCTTTCGTTATTGAATGTATTTGTTATCGGGTTTATAAATGACGATTACAAGGGCACATTCGTCCGAAACGAAAATTTTCTCTGACGAGTTTTTCAAAATAGTTTTCCATAGGTGATTACCTGCCTTAAAAAAATACCGGAGAGTACATCGGAAAGATGAGCGCAGCAAGTCTTGCACATACGACAAGTCCACATGCACATCTCCATAATCATAGCAGTAATGATATTGGTGCGCTGTTTCATATCCATGTTCTCCTTCCATTAGTTTACCTACTTTGTAGGTTGGTATTAGTATATCGCAAAAAACCAACCTTGTCAATAGGTTTATGTTTTTTTGAAAAGCGACACTATGATTTGTGAGAAGGGTTCCATTTTGCTTCATTTCGTACGGAATCTCCAAAGTGAAGTGCATTGTTCAAAATGTACTCCCGCTGAAATATTATCGCTCCCAACTGTCTCTGCTTTTTTTCTTGTTCTGTCTTTGCTGTGCCTGGTGTTGCTGCTTTCGGCGAATGAATTCCCGCACAGAGCGTACTTCCGCTTCCTCATGGAGCAGATTTGCCATATCACAATTGCTGTCGTGCATCAGTATCGGATCGTATTTTTCACCATAGGCAGCTTCCACATGGTCAACGGCAGAGCGTTCCTTTTTCTCACGAACGGTAAGCCGTGCATCCATTAGCTCGGCGGCATCCATACCGACTGCTTCAAAGCTTCATCAAGCTCGACAGGATATTTTGCTTCCTGTTCGGACAGCTGCTTCTGAAGCGCATCCTCCAATGTGACGATTTCTTCCTTTACAACACCCCTCGTACCAAGTTTATCGTTTTAGTCTGCATAAAAAGTCCTCCACTTCGTCAAAGCTCATGGAAGCAACGCTTGGAAAGACCTTTTCAAGTATCGCTCCTCCTGGATCAACCGCCGTGTCCTTGCTTTTCGCTCCTTATTACGGTCACGCATCTCGGCTTCTTCCAATTTGTGCTTGACTTACAATAGTTTCTCTTCGTTTTCTGTTATATTCTTGTTCATAAAATCGGTAATGCCCTTATAATGGTATAAATTGAATAGAGCCAAGTACTCGATCTTCAGGTATAATGTTAATCGCCAAATACAACAAATACCGAGGAGGAATATAATGGTTTACTCAATATTACACTAAGTCAGGAACGGATTTTGACTTAAAAGGACAGATTTTTCTGAAAAGTTGCGTATTTTGGCATATCGACGCTTTAAGTTGTCATACTTCGAAATAGGCAATGAAGAAGGATTCTCTTATAATTAAGAAGGCACAGCGGTGACACTACGAAGGAGGAGGATCCAATCATGTCCAGAAAGGCGCGGAAACAGAGTCCGACCGGAATTCATCATATTTTGGTACAGGGCCCTCATCATGAGCAGATTTTTGCAGATGGAGAACAGAAGAGCCGATATTTGGAAACCATTCAGAAATATCATGAACAGGGAAAGGTAAAACTATATGCGTACTGTATTTTAGATAATTCAGCGAATCTTCTCATCGAAGAGGCGGAGGATTCGGTGGCGCAGTTCATGCGTAGAGTTGGAATTTCTTATGTTCATTGGTTTAACAGGACACATCAGAGAGAAGGGCCTTTGTTCCGGGACCGATATACCAGCCAGCCGGTTTCTTCCGACCAGGAATGTATGCGGATCATTCGGTTTATTCATCAGCTTCCGGTACGGATGGGCGTGGTGAGACGCATGGAAGATTATTATTGGAGCAGTTACCGGGCGTATCTCGATGATCGTAAGCAGATAGACACCGGGGAGCTGATGGGGCAGCTGGGGGACTGGGAATATGAACGATATATGCGAAACAATTGGCAGGATTCTTTTTTACGAGAAAAACCGCCGCGGTATTATCCGAGTGATGAGGAAGTGATAGAAACGATTTTGAAACGATTGGAAGGCCGTACTGTAGAAGATATGCAGAACATGGACGAACCAGAGCTGGAAAGAATATTGCGGCAACTGCGGTATCAGGATCATATCAGCATTGCGCAGTTATCTCGGGTGACACGCCTGAAGAAGAGCGTCATTCAACAGATAAGACCGGATCCGGAGGAATAATAACAGACATTCCATGACAAGCTATGGATAGTGCCGATGTGGTTCTTTGGGCATCGGCAAGATTGGATAAGGAGGATACCACAGTGGGTAAAATCAAAGAAAATGTGGGATTACTGGATGCGTATTTGCGTCTTACGCTGGGGTTTACCATGTTAGGCCTGGGAACGCGTCATAAGATCCCTTTCGTGGTCTTGTTGGGCAGTATGAAAATCGCGGAAGGCGTAACGAGATTTTGTCCTATTTTGTCCTGGTTGGATAAGGATACACTGCATTGGAAGTGCGGCGGTATACAGGAGTAATCAGTCAAGGTGCAGAAGGAAACTCCTCTGCACTTTGTGTACTTATTTTATGAGGAGGAAGTTTATGAGAACATATTCACAGGATCGGGAACTGGGCAAAGGCGTATTGCAGGGATATCTCCATCTAAAGTATCAATTGGAAGAAGAAAGGCGGAAATTATTACAGGCACAGAATAAACAGGCATCTCCACCGGTTTTGCATCTGGAATACGAAAGAGTAGCGGAAAGCGCGCGATATCGCGCGTCGGAACAGGAGATCATCGACGTTCTAGTGTTAGAAGATCAGGTAGAAAGCCTGCAGAGTCGTCTGGATCAGTACGACAGCCGGGTTCGTGATACCGTCGCGCAGATGCCGGATGTATCGGGCAGGTTGATCGAAGGATATTATTTGCGGCAAATGAATTGGGAGAAATGCGCGGAGTGTATCGGCTGTAGTGAAAGCGGAGGATATTTTCATAAACTGAAAACACGGGCCTACGAGGATTTTTGGAATACATATCAAAAGCTGATGGGGCATACTGGTTTTCTCAATCAGGCTAAGGAATGCAGAATGTGGAAGATTCACTATGCCAGACTATGTAAGGCAGGGAAAATGACAGAGGAAGAAGCGAGAATGGCGCTGCGAAATAAAATGCATCTTTCTATACGTCAGATTCAGAAATTGCTGCGTCTCTTGAAACTGATCCCTGAGCTGCAACGGGAATTGTCCACGGGACATATCTGTCTGACAGCCGCCTATCATTTGTCTTTTCTGCGCGAGGACTATCAGCATCAGTTGGTGGAGATGATACGGCGGGAAGGAATCCAGATTTCAATTTATCAGGCGAAACAGCTGCGAAAACTGACTTTTTCGGAATGGTTTCACAGGGATCCGGTTATGAAGATCTTGCAGGGATAAAATATGGACGGATTCTTGTCAAAAATAAGGTCGATATGGTATAATAGGTGTGGCTTGACAGTTTTTTATGCCGTAGCAATTGAACCACACCTTGAGTTTATCGCCAAGGGGCGTCAAACTCCGACGGGAATCTGGCTGCGGTATAATGGCGTGGCTTACCAGTTTTCACGTTGCTATAAAGGAGGAATTCAGATGGATTATAAGAAAGAATTTATCAAGTTTATGTGTGAATCCGGTGTTCTTACGTTTGGGGAGTTTACGCTGAAGAGTGGACGGAAGGCTCCTTATTTTGTGAATACAGGGAATTATCGGACAGGAAAACAGATTGCAAAATTGGGAGAGTTCTATGCGGCCTGTATGGAACAGCATGGTTTGCAGCCGCAGGTACTTTTTGGCCCGGCTTATAAGGGAATTCCTCTGTGTATTGCTGCGGCTTCTGCACTTGCTACGAAATATGACCGAGACGTGGAATATTGTTTCAATCGGAAGGAAGCAAAGGATCATGGCGAAGGCGGTGTTCTGGTCGGACATAAACTCGTGGATGGAGACCGTGTAGTCATTACGGAAGATGTTATTACCTCGGGTGCTGCCGTCAGAGAGACGATGCCGATCATCCAGGCCGCGGCCAATGTGGAGCTTCTGGGAATGGTGATCTCAGTGGACCGTATGGAGAGAGGAAAGGGCGAACTTTCTGCGGTGCAGGAAGTAGACCGCGACTTTGGCCTTAAGGTGTACCCGATTGTTACCATTCAGGATATCATAGAGTGCCTGCGGAATGGGGAAGTGCCAGGAGGAGAGTATTTGGATAAAATGATTCAGTATCGAAAGGAGTATGGTGTATAATCTATCTTCTTCATAAAGGAAGAGTGTAAGGGAAATAGTGAAAAGGGATGGCCTTTATAGGAAAGCGCCATCCCTTTCTTGTGCAAATTAAATAGACATATCAAAATGGGCATAGGAGACATGCATTTTTTGATATGTTCAAGACGGGCTTTTATTGTTAAAATAATAACGAATCGGAGATCCGATTCGAATCCAGCAAGAAAAGGATGGAGATTGAACCTATGGCAAAGCAAGTAGAGAATATGCAGACAGTCGATGTAGGCGCGATGATCGATCAACTGGTCGCAAACGCGGAAAAGGCATTGGAAGAATACATGTCCATGACGCAGGAGCAGGTGGATGAGATTGTGCATGCTATGGCTTTGGCAGGACTGGATCAGCATATGTATCTGGCGCAATTGGCTTACGACGAGACGAAGCGCGGCGTAATGGAAGACAAAGTCATTAAGAACCTGTTTGCGACGGAATATATCTGGCATAATATTAAAAAGCAAAAGACCGTGGGTGTCATTGATGAGAATGACATGGAAGGCTATGTGGAGATTGCGGAACCCGTCGGCGTGGTTGCGGGCGTGACCCCAGTGACGAATCCCACATCTACGACAATGTTCAAATCGTTGATTTGTGTGAAGACTCGTAATCCAATCATCTTTGCGTTTCATCCCAGCGCGCAGAAGTGTTCCGCGGAGGCGGCGAGAATCTTAAGGGACGCGGCAGTTCAGCATGGCGCGCCTAAGTATTGTATCCAGTGGGTCGAGGTACCTTCCATGGATGCTACAATGGGACTGATGAACCATCCGGGAGTTTCCATGATTCTGGCAACCGGCGGTTCCGGCATGGTAAAGTCCGCGTATAGTGCCGGGAAGCCGGCACTTGGCGTAGGACCGGGTAACGTACCCTGTTATATCCATAAAAATGTGGATGTACGTCGTGCCTGCACGGATCTGATGATTTCCAAGACATTTGATAACGGTATGATCTGTGCTTCCGAGCAAGCAGTGATTGTGGATCAGGAAATTAAGGATGAGTTTGAATCTTTTATGAAGGCGAACAACTGTTATTTCCTGAATCCGGAAGAGGTGGAGAAGGTCACCAAGTATGTGATCAATCTAGACAAGATGGCGGTCAATCCCGCGGTGGTTGGACAGCCTGCAGAGAAGATTGCCGCCGCCGCCGGGGTTCAAGTACCGGCCAAAACCAAGATTCTTCTGGCTCCGCTGCCGTATCCGTCAAGAGAGTACCCGTTGTCTCTGGAGAAGCTATCCCCGGTATTGGCATATTTTGTTTCGGAAAATGAGGAGCAGGGATTTGCCTATGCGAAGAAGATGCTGGAATTAGGCGGCCTGGGTCATTCTGCGGTCATCCATTCTAACGATAATGATCTGTGTGTGCGTTACGGAGAAGAGATGAAGGTAGGACGTATCATCGTGAATTCTCCTTCTTCTCAGGGCGCGATTGGAGATATTTATAATACCAATACGCCGTCTCTGACGTTGGGATGCGGTTCTTTTGGCCACAATTCCACCACATCGAATGTATCTTCGGTCAATCTGATCAATAAAAAGCGAGTCGCGAAGCGGAGGGTAAATATGCAGTGGTTTAAGATTCCGCCGAAAATCTATTTTGAGAAGGATTCTGTGCAGTATCTGGAAGTCATGCCGGATATCAGCCGGGCATTCATCGTATCGGATCCTTCGATGGTGAAACTGGGATATGTGGATAAGCTCCTGTTCTATTTAAGAAGAAGAGCAAGCTATTGCCATTGTGAGATCTTTTCGGAGGTAGAGCCGGATCCTTCCGTGGAGACGATCATGCGCGGCGTACAGTCCATGCGCAATTTCCAGCCGGATGTAATCATCGCTCTGGGCGGTGGTTCCGCCATCGATGCGGCGAAGGGGATGTGGCTCTTCTATGAGCATCCGGATACCAGCTTCGATGGGTTGCGTCTGAAGTTTATGGATATCCGCAAGAGAGCGTTCCATTTCCCCAATCTGGGTAAGAAGACCAAGATGGTCGCGATCCCGACGACCAGCGGTACCGGTTCCGAAGTGACTTCTTTCTCCGTCATTACGGATAAGAAAAATGGAAATATCAAGTATCCGCTGGCGGATTACGAGCTGACGCCAGATGTAGCCATTATCGATCCGCAGTTTGTTTTGACCATGCCGAAGAGCATTACGGCAGACACCGGTATGGACGTGCTGACGCATGCGATCGAGGCGTATGTTTCGGTCATGGCATCGGATTATACAGACGGACTGGCGATTCATGCTATCGAGCTGGTTTTCAAGTACTTGCACCGCAGCTATAGTAATCCGCAGGATGAAGAGGCCAGGGAAAAGATGCATAATGCGTCTTGTATCGCGGGTATGGCATTCAGCAACGCGTTCCTGGGGATTAACCACTCCATGGCACACAAGCTGGGCGGCGAATACCATATTCCGCATGGCCGCGCCAACTCCGTATTGCTGCCCTATGTGATCGAATATAATGCGCAGAAGCCCACGAAGTTTACGATTTTCCCCAAGTACAGTGAGTTTATCGCTACGGAGCGGTATGCGCAGATTGCTCGGTATCTGAATCTGGGTGGCAACACGATCGAGGAGCAGGTGAAGAATCTGATTCAGGCGATTCGTGATCTGAGTAAGAGCCTGAACGAGCCTCAGACCATCAAGGAGTGTGGTGTGGATGAGAAGACGTTTATGGACGGCCTGCATGGTCTGGCGATACGCGCGTTTGAAGACCAGTGTACGACGGCGAATCCCAGATACCCCCTGATTGAAGAAATCGAGGAAATCTATCGGAAGGCCTATTACGGCGAGTAAGCAGATATAGACGAGGAACTTCTGACTTTCGAGAGAGTCAGAAGTTCCTCGATTCTTTTCTTAAAATGAGGGAGAATGTATTTTTAGAAAAAAGATTTTCAAAAAAGTGTTGACTTTGTATGTGGATTGTGCTATGATAATACCCGTCGCTGAGGTAAGCGGACACTCCCGCGGATGTGGCGGAATTGGCAGACGCACTAGATTTAGGTTCTAGCGCCTACGGCGTGGGGGTTCGAGTCCCTTCATCCGCATACTTTGGTCCTTCTGCCGGAGTGGCGAAACTGGCAGACGCACAGGACTTAAAATCCTGCGGTCCTAATCAGACCGTACCGGTTCGATCCCGGTCTCCGGCACTTCAACTGAATACGGATACATACGCCCAGATAGCTCAGTTGGTAGAGCAGAGGACTGAAAATCCTCGTGTCACTGGTTCGATTCCGGTTCTGGGC
>CALBGL010000061.1 GCA_937892735.1 uncultured Clostridia bacterium
TGAGGAATGGGAAAAGCCACGCGATTTCCCATTAGTCCAGAGGCGATGTAACAAATTCTGAGGATGAGGAATGGGAAAAGCCACGCGATTTCCCATTAGTCCAGAGGCGATGTAACAAATTCTGAGGATGAGGAATGGGAAAAGCCACGCGATCTCCCATTAGTCCAGAGGCGATGTAACAAATTCTGAGGGTGAGGAATGGGAAAAGCCATGTGTTTTCCCATTAGTCCAGAGGCGATGTAACAAATTCTGGGGGTGAGGAATGGGAAACCCCGGTCCTGAATGTTAATCAGGACCGGGCTATGATGCGGAGATGTCCTTCCTTTACGTCATGGGAGAGTGTGATTTCCAGCATGCCTGCTTCTCGTTGGGTACAAGGGTAGGGGACATCATTCAAAAGGGCTTTATAGGAATGTTGATCGGAGAGACAGAGGAGGATGGCATAGGTATCCGCGTTGCCATCATATCGGAAACGAAGGTCGGCGGAAGTCGGCGTCGTTTCTTGATGATCCAGCCACAGATCAAATCCCGTCGTCACAGTACCGGGCTTATGGTAGGCATCAGCCCATACGCAGATGGGGGATGACAGCCCACCGAACTGATGGAACCAACCGCCGCGGCCCGTTTCAATACTAAAGCATTCATAGGTATTATAGGAAAAGTCTGTCTCCATCTTCCATAAATCGAGAGCTCGTTGGGCGATCGCATAGGCGAAATCCGTCTCGCCCAGATCCAGCATCGTCTTCCAGATAAACCACTGATGGGCCATCCAGACATTTCCATTCCAATATCCATCGTCGAAATAGTAGGAGGCGCTCATGTCCACGGCGGAGATACCGCGTGGACTCCACATTTCCTGAGGATTTTTCAGATGCGACAGGAGTCTGGCGGTTCGATCTCGGGGAACCACTCCCGAGATCAGGGGATATATGCCGTCCATGCCCTTGTTCATATTCTCACCGGTTTCATTGCGAAGAAACCCCAGAAGCCGACGATTCTCATCATAGACAGTATAAGAATAGTAGCCAGCTTCCTCGTCCCAAGCTAGTGTATTGAGCGCTTCGGAAGAACGTTCGATATCCTGGGTCAGTGAGCGCACATCGTCATCCAGTCCGAGGGCTGTCGCCGCCATGCGCAGGATCTTCGCGGCACGGAGAATCTGCGCGGTGGAGATGCAGGGGCAGGTACAGTGCATCATCTGCCGCTCGATCATATACACCTGTGCGGGATAATCATCCATGCCCGAACAGGAATACCAGTAGTCATACGTCGAAAATAGACCATTCTGAAACTTCGCGGTGGTAGATCCCGCTGCGCCCGTCAGGAAACGGTAGTACCGCATCATCCGGGGATAGAGAGAAAGCAGAGAGGCCTTATCGTTTTCGCGCTGAAGCATTTCAAAATACTGCGCGAACTGGGTAGGAACCAGACTGCCGTGAAGCAAAAATGCAAAATCCGGATTATCTTCTTCACTGAGATAGGTTTCCAGAATATAGCGGGAGATGGCAGGAGAAAACTCCAGCATACCGATTCCGATGAGACCGCTGTCCCAGGTATAGAAGCTGTCCCAACGCTTTCCGGGTGTAAAATGAATGACCCACTTCCCATGCCGGTAGACGGGATATACTACGTTGGTCAGCAAGGTGGCCTTCAGAATGCGCGTGGAAAGTGTATAAGGCTTTCCGGATTCGTTGTACCCCATGTCGTCAGAGGATCGGGCATTGTGGTAGAGTTCCTCGTAGGCCGCATCTGACAGGGGGGTTATGGGTGCAGTAGAGACGACCATATACTCAGTGTGGCGAGAATGAGGAGCCAGATAGATAGAACGAATCAGAACATTGTGGAAGAAACCCTCGTCACTCTTCTTATCCTGGAAACTGCCGGAGAAGGTGCGCTGCAACGTGTCATAGGTGGGATCTGCGTTGGAGAGGCGGTTAGGCAGCGCGTCTTCCAGGCATCCAGAGTCGAGAACTCGTTCTCGCGTGCGTTCGTGATGGGTCAGTATATAATAGGTGGAATGAGTTTCCGGATAGTGGAGGCGGACGCTTCGTCCGCGTTCCCAACTTTGCGAGGACACTTGGGGCACGAAACCATGGAGGATCAGAGAGGTTTCGATTTCGGTTTCCTGTCCTTTTTCGGTAATTGCCAGAAAATCCAGCTCTACACCGCCGCCGCCCAGACTCTGTAGTGTGAGGCGCGATAGGTCCTTCCGGACGGCAAAGGAGACAAGACGCAGTTCTTGACTCGCAGGCAGGAGAATCGTACACCCGGCGCAGGAGAATGCAGCGTCACGATCGGAAACGGTTCGGTATCGCAGAGTGACGACAGGGCTTTGAAAGGAATCCAAACAGACATTATAGGACACAAGATCCCCCTTCTCTTCACCGAAGGGTTTGAGATGGAGGGAAGGGACATGATAGTTTGGGCAGCGATCTCCCAGACCGAAACCATTCAGAAAGCGAAAGTCCGCAAATTCACCCTTATGCATGCCATCCGGATTTTCCAGATCCCAGGGACGGGGTGTCGCGTATTCGTAGCAAGAGTAATCTCTGGCATCGATCAGCAATGTCCCGGAAGGGACGGATACGCGGCAGTAGTAAGCGTGGGGAAATTCCAGGGCCGAGTAGGCGTTTATGAGGCAGTTCTGCCGCAGATCCGTATGGTTGACAAATTCACAGCGGACAAGATATGAATCAGAATCTATTCGAGAAAACGAAACATCGCAGTAGATCTGATCTTTCCACATCAGCTCGCAGCGGTAGGCATAGAACGAATAGTTTTCCCGGCAATGCCACAGATGATATCCGCTGGGGAAGGTGACATTGGGCGGCGGAAACGCTGAATTCCAGAGGGGGGGATGGACGATGAAGTCAAATCGTGCGCCCATTTTTGATAAAGGATTTACCACGTGGGAGATCCCCATATATTTTTTCGAATAGGGCCCCCAGAGGGGCATGACGTCTTTGGAGTTCCTCATAATGTTTCCCTTGCTTACAGATTATATTTTTTGAGCAGTGCATCCAGCTGATCCATGTGGCGGGTAGTCTTTGAATGCAGATCGTCATGCAGCAGCGTGACGCGGATCTGGTCATAGTCCGCCTGCGCCTGGATCGCGGCCTTGCGGGCGAAGTCTGGATGATTTAACTCGCCGGACAGGAAGGCGCGGAGGGTACGAAGCGTATCTCGATATCCCAGCTCCATGCGAAAACGAGCGCCTTTGACGGTGAAATCCAGCGTGCCATCCAGCAGGTGGCCGATATCCCGGCTGGGCCGGATATGCAGAAATTCGGTGCCGGGATAGACGGCGGGAATCAGCAGGTCCGGTTCGGAGGACACGTCGACTACGACCATATGGCGCAGCCCCATATCATAAAGGGGTTTCACCGGTAGATTATCCAGGAGCCCGCCATCCTGGTTGGGCTTTCCGTCCAGCATGACCGGTGGATAGGCCACTGGAAGCGCAGAAGAGGCCAGAAGGATCTGGAGGATCCGATCCGGAGACTGCGTATTCAGCTCGAAATACCGGGCAATGGAACGTCCGTCTTCCTCCCGCTGCGTGGTATTTGCGAAGACGCGGCGGGGTGAAGAGCTGATCTTTGTAAGATCCAGATGAGCGCGGATGAGTTCGATCAGACCATCCCGGGAAAAGATACCGCCGTTCTCAAAGGGCAGGTCGATATCCAGAAACTGCAGCGGCGTGATACTTTTCCAGAGGGCTTCCGCCTGTGCATAATCGGTACAGCCGATCAGCGCGGCATTCAACGCACCGACAGATGCGCCGGATACCCCCGTGATCCGCGTGTCCCATCCCAGTTCTATGAGAGCCCGCCAGGCTCCGATCTGATAGGCGCCCTTGCCGCCGCCGCCGGACAGCACAAGGCCAAGAGAATGTGTTTGCATACAGTAAAGTACCTCCTACGGGTTTCTGATTTCATCTTACTATAGATCGATTCGATTGGCAACATTTTTTTCTTGCGTCCGGTGCTGTTTTAGAGTATGATAGACCGGAAGGAGGAGGGGAACATGGAGACGAGACAGGAAAGAGAACTGGCAGTGTATCAGATGTTGGACCGACTGGGGATCGGATGGCAGCGGTGGGACCATCCGGCGGTGGCGACGATCGAGGACTGCTGTGGGATCGGCAGGCGTATGGGGGTTCCCATGTGCAAGAATCTGTTTTTGTGCAACCGGACGCATACGGAATTTTATCTGCTCATGATGCCGGGAGAAAAGCAGTTTAAGACCAAAGAAGTATCGAAGCAGATTCCCACATCCCGCCTTTCCTTCGCGGAGGCTGAGTATATGGAACGGTACCTGCATATCAGCCCGGGCGCGGTCAGCGTGATGGGACTGATGAATGATACCAGCCACCATGTGAAGCTTTTGATCGACGAACCACTGCTTGCGGATGAATATCTGGGATGCCATCCCTGTGTGAATACCAGCAGCATCAAGGTGAAGATGCAGGATGTGATTCGCATCTTTCTGCCAGCGACGGGTCATGATTATCAGGTGGTGCATCTATAATCTATGCAATTTGACAAGAAGGAGTGTAAATCTTCCAGAATCTTTTTGCAATGCAGTCTTGATATTTTTTAGACGATGATGTACAATAAATCCGGTGTACATAAAGAACCAGCACAGAACATAGGAGTGAATGCATATGTATAAGATTGTTCGAAAAGAGTGTCTCAATCCTACGGTTACACTAATGGAAGTGGAAGCGCCGCTGATCGCCAAGAAGGCGGAGCCGGGTCAGTTTATCATCCTGCGTGTGGATGAGGATGGCGAGAGAATTCCGCTGACAGTAGCCGATTTTGACCGGGAAAAGGGAACGGTTACGATCATCTTCCAGATCGTAGGGGCAACGACCATGAAACTCAATCATCTGGAAGAAGGAGATTCGATTCATGATTTTGTAGGACCGCTGGGCGTTGCGTCCCATACGGAGGGTTTGAAGAAGGTGGCCGTCATCGGCGGCGGCGTGGGCTGTGCGATAGCTTATCCGATCGCGAAGAAGCTGCATCAGCAGGGAGCGGAAGTACATTCCATCGTAGGTTTCCGCAATAAAGACCTGGTGATCCTGGAAGAGGAATTTAAAGCAGCCAGCAGTAAGTTTGTCATGATGACAGATGATGGTTCTTATGGGGAGAAGGGTCTGGTCACCGATGCACTGAAAAAGCTTCTGGACAGCGGCGAGACGTATGATGAAGTCATTGCCATTGGCCCTCTGATTATGATGAAGTTTGTATGTAAGCTGACTAAGGAGTATGGTGTGAAGACTGTGGTCAGCATGAATCCGATTATGATTGACGGTACGGGCATGTGCGGCGGATGCCGTCTGACCGTGGGAGGCAAGACGAAGTTTGCTTGCGTGGATGGTCCTGATTTTGACGGCCACGAGGTGGACTTTGATGAGGCCATGTCCCGATCCGGCATGTACAGGGAGTTTGAGCGTCATGCATATGAAGAGACCTGCAACCTGTTTCAGAAGGAGGTAAAATAAGATGCCGAATATGTCTTTACAGAAGAATCCGATGCCTTCTCAGGACCCACAGGTCCGGAATAAGAACTTCCAGGAGGTGGCGCTGGGATATACTGAAAAAATGGCGCTGGATGAGGCGGAGCGTTGCCTGAATTGTAAAAATATGCCCTGTGTGAAGGGATGTCCTGTATCCATCGAGATTCCCCATTTCATCGAGAAGGTGAAGAAGGGAGATTTTGAGGGTGCGTATCAGGTGATCGCGAAATCGAGTTCTCTGCCCGCGGTCTGTGGGCGTGTCTGTCCCCAGGAGACACAGTGTGAGAGCAAGTGTGTGCGCGGCATCAAGGGCGAGCCGGTGGGAATCGGCCGTCTGGAGCGTTTTGTAGCAGATTGGCATAATGAGCATGCAGAGGAAGACGCCGTGCGTCCGGAACCCAATGGACACAAGGTGGCGATTGTGGGCGCTGGCCCCGCCGGTTTGACCTGTGCCGGGGAACTGGCGAAGAAGGGATACGCAGTGACGATCTATGAGGCGCTGCATCTGGCTGGCGGTGTGCTGGTATACGGGATTCCCGAATTCCGTCTGCCCAAGTCCATCGTGCAGAAGGAAGTGGATGGCCTGAAGGCTATGGGTGTTGATGTGGAGTGCAACAGCGTCATCGGCAAGGTGCTGACCATCGATGAGCTGATGGACGAGATGGGTTTTGAGGCCGTGTTCATCGGTTCCGGCGCGGGTCTGCCTCGGTTCATGGGAATTCCCGGCGAGGATCTGAACGGCGTGTATTCGGCCAATGAGTTCCTGACTCGTGTCAACCTGATGAAAGCCTATCGGGAAGGTGCGAATACGCCGATCAAGAAGAACCATAGGGTAGCGGTTGTCGGCGGCGGCAACGTGGCGATGGATGCGGCGCGCTGCGCATTGCGTCTGGGCGCAGAAGAGGTATATATTGTATATCGCCGCGGCATGGAGGAACTGCCGGCCCGTAAGGAAGAAGTGGAGCACGCGGAGGAAGAAGGAATCATCTTCAAGACGCTGTGTAATCCGGTAGCGGTTCTGGGCGATGAGAAGGGCTTTGTCAAGGGCGTGAAGTGTATCGAGATGGAGCTGGGCGAGCCGGATGCGTCCGGACGTCGCCGTCCGATCGAGAAGCCCGGTTCGGAGTTTGTGCTGGATGTGGACTGCATGATCATGTCCATCGGTACGTCTCCCAATCCGCTGATTAAATCGACTACCAAGGGATTGGACACGAATAAGCATGGCTGTATCGTAGCGGATGAGACGACGGGACAGACTTCTCGTCCCGGTGTGTTTGCCGGCGGAGATGCGGTCACGGGTGCTGCGACCGTGATCCTGGCTATGGGCGCGGGTAAGAACGCGGCCAAGGCGATCGACGAATATATTCAGAACAAATAAAATCAGGATCAAAGGAGGGGGGAGCCATTTGTGTTCCCCCTTCTGTTGTATAGGAGGTCACTATGAAAGGAAAAGGGACGTATTTTCAGAATGATCCGTCACATCCCATTGTGTACGGAGATGTCCAGATCGAGAATCCGCCGAGAAGGAGGCTGCGGGGAGAGGCGGAGAAAGAAGGGATCCTGGCCAAGACTGTGATTGCCGGATTTTGTGGTACCGATTATACGTTGATGAAGATGGGACAGGCGGGAAGGCTCGCGGAAAAGTTCCCGGCGGGGCAGAGGCGTCTGATCAACGGACACGAGGGCGTTGTCTATGTGCCGTCTCAGAAACGCTTTGCCATCGTGCTGATTCGCGGCGGCAATAGTTATGATCCGACACGTTATACGGAGGAAGAAAGCTATTTCGAGTATGGATGCGACCAGGCGGATGGACTCTTTTCGGATGAGAACTATTATCATCCCGACATGCTGCTGCCGCTGCCGGAGGGGATCGGAGCAGATGGAAAACTGCCCCTGGCTTGCGCAAAACGGTTGATCTTCTCGGATCCCTACGCTTGCATGATCTTCCAGCGGGAGCGGATGGAGGACCTGGGAGCGGCGCACAATGTTCGCGTCGTCTTGGCGCGGGAAAAATGTTCCCTGAGCGAGGCCTTTCAGATCGCGGCGAAGGAGATCTTTGACCGTGTGGTCATCTTCGGGTTGGGCACGACGGGGCTATTCCTGGGAGATCAGATTCGCCGGCATGATCCGCAAGCCCGTATTGTCTTCGTGGCCCGCAGTGAAGAGGAGAGCGAGAAGGTGCGCCTCGCAAAGCGATGGACGGGTGCGGAGTATGTGCGCAATGTCTATGATACGCCGAAAGAGACGGCACGAGCGATTCAGGAAGTGCTGGGAGGACGCGCCACGGCCTTTGTCGGCGCCAGCGGTTCTGCGGTAGAGGCGGAGGTGGCGCTGGATGCGGGGCTTCTGGGCAATAACGGCATCTATAACAGTTTTTCTCTGGGGCCTCGTCTCGCGTTCGACACCATGCCCTTTGGGTTCCAGAACCATCTGATCTTCAGCTCCATCAGCTTCCGTCAGGAACATATGGAGGAAGCCATACGGCTGCTCGTGGACAGCCCCTTCGACGAGATGGTGCATCTGATCGATAAGGAGGAGTTTGTGAAAGACCCCTATGACGCCTATGTGAACCGGATCTATGCTAAGGGTGCGCCCTTAAAGACTGCGGTGATCTGGAATCCGGATTACATTCAGTTTTAAGGAGAACGCGGATGTACAGAATATTAGTGGTGGAGGATGATCCTTCGATTGCGGAGCTCATGGAGATGAATTTCTCCGTCACGGGATATCTATGCGATGTGGCCGCCGATGGGAAACAGGCGCTTGATCGCGTGAAGGAGAAGGCGTATGATCTGGCGATTCTCGATATCATGCTGCCGGAGATCGATGGTTTTTCTCTGTTGCCGTATATGAAGAAGGCGGAGATTCCTGTGATCTACGTGTCCGCTAAGAATCAGGAAAAAGACCGTGTAAAGGGGCTGCGGTTGGGAGCGGAGGACTATCTGGTCAAACCCTTCAGCGTGCTGGAACTTCTGGTACGCATGGAAAAGGTGCTGGAACGCAGGCATCCGAAGCAGGAACGAATCGAGATCGGGAATGTCAGCATTCTTCCGGAAGAGCGGACCGTACTGCTGGCAGGAAATCCTGTCAGTCTGAAGCCGATGGAGTATGCACTGCTGTTGATGCTGGCCAAGCATCCGAATATCGTATTTTCCCGGGAGCAGTTGCTGCGGGAAGTCTGGGGCGACTCGTTTTTGGAGAGACTCGTACGGTGGATAATCATATCGCGATGCTGCGGAAGAAGCTGGGATGGGCGGAACGCATCGTGACGGTGCATCGTGTGGGATATAAACTCGTGGTGGACTGAAGATGAAACTAGGAAAGAAAATCTCGCTGATCGCGATCTCCGTCATCCTGGTGATGATGAGCCTCGTGATCTATCTGATGGTCCAGGTGCAGGCGAGTACGATGCGGAGCGCGGACGAGGAACAGACGAGGCAAGCGCTTCATGTGCTGGTTTCGAACATGGTATCGGCGGCAGACTTCCAGGGAGAAGGATACCGGGATACGACGATTCAGAGCCTGGTGCAATATTATTTTTCACAGTACGCCTCTCTGGTGCAGGAGAAAACAACCTATTACTCCCTAGCATCGGAGGGACAGTATCTGTATAATCTGTGTCCCTATGACCCTATGGCACAGATGCCTTTGGAAGAGGGAGAAGAAGGAACACTGCGGACTACGGCAGAACAGGGGGAGCAGGTTTTGATCTGCGGCGCTACATTTTCCGTGACGGAGAATCACTTTGCCGTCTATATCAGCCGCGATGTCAGCGGAACACAGCAACAGATTGTCAGGCTGCAGCTGTTAGGTTTCGGGCTCTTAGCGGTGGCTTGCATCATGGGCGCCGCCGTCCTGGTGATTCTGCTGAAAAGGGCGTTGCAACCGATCACCAAGCTGACGAAGACGGCGCCGGCGATATCGGAGGGAAATTATCAGATGCGAACGGCGTATACGTCCACAGATGAGATTGGACAGCTTTCGAAAGCGTTCGACCAGATGGCAGGTTCGATCGAGGCGAAGGTGGCTTCGCTGGATGCGGAGCTGGAACGGAAAGAGTTGCTGCTGGGGGCGCTTTCCCATGAGATCCGGACACCGATGACCGCGGTGGTAGGATATGCGGATACGCTGCTGCACATGCCGCTTGACGAGGGCCAACGGGAAAAGTGTGTGCAGCAGATCGCGGAGGCGGGTCGCAGGGCCGAGGGCCTGACCCAGAAGATGATGGACATGATCAGTCTGACAGGACAGGGAAATGCGCGGAAACAGGAATTTTCGGCAGCACATTTGATAGAAAGCCTGGCGAATGTCTATGGTGGGCGTGTGGATTTCATGCGGCAGACGGAGACGCTATACGGGGACGAGACCCTGTTGTACAGTCTGCTGGAAAATCTGATCGTCAATGCGCTGCGTGCGTCGGAGGAGTCCGACCGGGTTCGGGTTTGCTTTCGGACAGAGGGCCCCGACTGCGTGATCACGGTGGAAGATCACGGCTGCGGCATACCCGCGGAACACATACCGATGCTGACGGAGCCATTCTATCGCGTAGACAAAGCCAGATCCCGGAAAATGGGGGGCGCCGGACTGGGGCTTGCGATCTGCCAGCGGATTGTGGAATGGCACGGAGGAACGCTTGCCATTGCGAGTATGGTGGGCAGTGGAACGACTGTGACAGTGCGGATTCCAACGCATACAACTTGATGACATTTTCGGGACAATTTGCCGCAGACTTCTGCGGCATTTTTGTGTATACTGGGCATAGAGGTGATGAAGATGAAAAGAAGAGGCCTTTGTATGCTGTTGATCGTTTGTATGGTACTGAGTCTGGTGGGATGTACGGATATTGGGCCGAAGGAGAATTCTACGGCGGTATCTTCCGAAAGGCCACTGGCGGAAGTACTGGAGGTTCCAGAACATGTGAGCGATGAATTTGTTTTGGATTCCGGCATCAGCCGTGTACACGTGGACGCGGAGATTGTCTTTCCAGAAGTGGATCATGTGGATGTGATAGAGGCGCTGCCGCGGGTATTCACAGAAGAAGAGATCCAGTCGATGATCACGCGCTATGAGGATGAGATCGGCTGGTACGATATGCAGACAGCAGAACCCTATTCGGGCTGGATGCCGGAGATTGAGGATACCAGCGGCGGGGTTGACATATATAGTCTGTGGCTGTCCAACATTCCTTTTCACATGACGTATTCCCGCAATGAGAATGCCGTCGATAAGATCAAGGCAGGTCTGTCAGCGGAGCAGGCAGAGAACTATGTATGGATGAGTCTGAATGTGTCTTATGGGCTCTCTGCCAGGACTGGCAAGATCGGATTTCCGCCGAATCTGGAATGGACGCGGAGCAATGAGGACGTGAATATGGATACGCTGGAACCGCTCTCAGAGGGCAAGGCGGCGGATTGTACGATCTCCCTGGAGGAAGCGATCGCTCTGGCGGACGCGGAAGTACATGCGATTTTGCCCGATTATGAAGTCAGCGACTATGGACAGTTACCGTTGCAGGATCTGGGAAATCAGAAGCAGTTTTATACCTTTCGATATACGAGGCATTTAAATGGGATTCCGGTCAACAATACCTATGGCGGCGAGAGCATGGCGACGGGAGAATATGGCTATTTATCCGGGCTGGGGGTCGTCAGCGTGATTGTCAATGATGAGGGCGTCTGTTCTTTCACATATGACAACCCCTATGATGTGGGTGAGACGGTGCAGCAGAGCGTCGAACTGCTGTCTTTCGAGGAGATCTGGGAAATCTTCTCTCAGGTAGCGTTATTGTCGATTCAGCATCTGGAAATCGATGAGAATCTGCAGAAAAATGAGCTGAATGTTCATGAGATCCGTTTTGGTTATATGACGGTACTCATGGCGGATGGTACTTACCAGTATACGCCCGTGTGGGATTTTTACGCGACCAGACATATGGCGGACACAGGCGGATATGCGCATGCGGATGAGCAGGTGGTTATGTATGACCGTTCGGAACTGACGATCAACGCGATGAATGGTACGGTGATCGACCGAACTCTGGGGTATTGAAATGAAAGCGTTATGGACGGAGATCTGGATTCGCTGTAAAGGTCCCTGGTTTTGGGTATCCAGTCTCTTGACCGTCGCCACACTGTGGTTGAGGCTGGGAGCAGAGGGTGATCATCTGTTACAAGGGATGGAGGCGGAAGGAGCCTGGCTCATGGAACTCGCATATACCGCCAGTTTGAACCTGATCGCACTGCCATTGTTGGCGACTCTGCCTGCGGCCTCTGCGGCCAGACGGGAGTTGGCCAGTGGAAGTCTGCGCGCCATATTATTTCGATGCGGAATGTCGCGGTATCTGATGAGCCGCGCCCTGTCGTTGATCGTTGTTTCCGTTCTATCCCAGCTGGCAGGCATGATGGGGTTTTCTATACTCTTGGCAGGGCTGACCGGGCAGTTTTCTTTTTTGGCGGATCTGGTGATGGCGCGTCTTGTCTGTACGACGTGGTTCGCCCTGATCGGAAGTATGGGAGCCCTGCTGATGCGAGATGCGGTCTGCGCATATGTGACGCCGATGGTTCTGTGTTTTTCGATGTCCATGCTGCGATCACGCTTCTGGATCGAGGCGGAGTATCTGGATCCCGCCTACTGGCTGTTCGGACAGAGCTATTTAGCGCTATGTGTTGTTGTAGGGTTGACGCTATGCGGATATATCGTGTATTTATATCGGGAGGTGCGCCGCAATGTGTAGCCTAAGAAAAATTTTATCGTGTACGTTGTGGAATCTGCGTCTCTTATCCAAGAACCTGCGGTTTTACTTGGGCTTGGCGCTGGGTTTTTTGATCTGTTTCTTTTTAACCGAGAAGACCATCTCGTTAGCACATCTTTTTGGAACCAATATCCAGGTAGTGGAACCCTTTGTATGGTGTTTCGCGGACAGCGATAGTGTCCTGTTTGCGTCCCTAGCGCTGTTGCTTCCGCTGTCACAGATTCCGCGACTGGATGCGTCAGCCTCCTACTTGGTATTCCGTGCCGGACGGAGGAACTGGGTTTTGGGACAAGCGCTTACAACAATCTTTGTCAGCTTCTTTTATACGGCGTTTCTGCTGGTTTCGACCTGCTTCCTCACGCTGGGCCATGTTTCGTTGTCCAATCAGTGGAGCGATACCGCCACAGTTATGAGCTTTGCGCCAGCGCAGTTCGAGGTAGCATTGACAGTGGTGCGCCGTACCATCAAACAGACGACACCCTATGCCTGCGCCGGTTCGATCTTTCTGTTGATGGCGCAGTACATGCTGCTGCTTTCGTTCCTGAATCTCGCCATGTCGCTGCGTTTTGGCAAGCGGGCAGGTATGAATGTGGTGATGGCAGTGAGTCTGCTCTCGTATCTGCTGACGCCGGAACGATTTATGGCATGGTTAGGGATCGAGCAGGAAGGTCTTCGTTACATTGCGAATCTCTGCGCGGCCTGGTTGTCTCCGCTGCAGCAGGCTACGTACACGATGCATAGTTTCGGATACGACCAGCTTCCTACCATCACGCAGACATATCTTCTTATGGGGGCTGTGAACATGGGGCTGTTGATTCTATGCATTGCGGCGGGAAAACGGATTTATTTTCTCTTTCGAAGGGGGGAAGCCAATGAATAATGTAGTAGAAGTACGGGGCGTGTATAAAAAATTTGGACAGGAGACGGTGCTCGAAAATGTGAATCTGGATCTCTCCGAGGGGGCGATTCATGGCATTGTGGGCCGCAATGGTTCTGGAAAAACCGTCCTGATGAAGTGTATCTTGGGCTTTCTGCAACCGACACGGGGTGAGATCACGGTATTTGGAAAACAAATTGGCAGGGATTGTGATTTTGCACCGCATACAGGAATGATGATCGAGACACCAGGTTTTATGGATACGGAAAGCGGACTGGCAAATCTGCGGTATTTGAGGCGCCTGACGGCGCAAAATGACACAGCGATTTCTCCGCAAGAAGCCATGAAAGTGGTAGGCCTGGACCCGGGAAATAAGAAGCACGTGGGAAAATATTCGCTGGGAATGCGGCAGCGCCTGGGTATTGCGCAGGCCATCATGGAAGGCCCTAGGCTGCTCATTCTTGACGAACCCATGAATGGACTGGATAATCAGGGCGTCGAAGATATGCGCCGTCTTCTGCTGGATTTTCGAAATCGGGGTGTCACTATCCTGCTCGCTTCCCATAATCCGCTAGACGTATCGTTGCTCTGTGACCAGGTATTCACGATAGACGGCGGAATACTGAGAAGGCAATAGTCTGTCTGCGGACTTCGTTATCATCATGGGCGCATTATAAAATCGAAGGACTGCGTATAGATCAGTTCTTTTGAAAATGAAGTTATACGCAGCCCTTCGAAATCGCACTGCGGAATCTTATTTTTGCGTATAAAGTAGAGGGTGTCTCCGTCCCCGCGTCACATTTTATACGCAGTTTGAAGACATATCCGCTCTCCAATCTTCTAGTTGCGTATAGATCGGATCCTTTTATAACTGATTATACGCGATTCCTGTGGAGATATGGATCAGAATCATAGGGGTGTGTATAAATCGATTCACTCTGTAATTGATTTATACGCGATCCCGTGAAAAAGTGTTTTAGAATCGTCGGACTGCGTACAATCCGCAACGTGTCTCCGTCACCATATCACATTTTATACACAGTTCAAAGATTCACCTGCTGACAATCTCGCGTTTGCGTATAATTTTGCTCCTTTTGAAACTATTTATACGCAGATCCTCGAAAGCGCACCACAGAATCCCATTTTTGC
>CALBGL010000062.1 GCA_937892735.1 uncultured Clostridia bacterium
ACCCTGTACAAAGGTTTCCGTGCCGTGTCCACCCGCCTTATGGCAGCGAATCCTGCGGTCCGCTACCGTAAGCCCGCCGTTACATTGAAAGGTTTCGTCCAGACTGACGACTTTCTCCGAAAGGGCGGCCGCGGAAGTAATGATTTTAAACGTGGAGCCCGGCTCATACGTATCATTGATACAAAAATTTCTCCACATCTGGTTCAGGGCCTCGACCTGACTCTCTGAATCCATGCTGTCCCACTGCGCGGCTAATGTCTCATCATTGATCGTGAAAGGATCGTTCAAATCAAAATCCGGCTTGATGGCCATCGCGTAGATCTCGCCATTCTGTGGATTCATAACGATGATGGCACCACGCTTCGCGTTTTTCTGCTCGATAGTGCGGTCCAGAAGCTGTTCCGCATATTGCTGAATCACCACATCCAAACTCGTCTGCAGGATATTGCCATCCGTTGCTTCCTTTCGTAATTCCTCACTGCCGCTTAAGCGAATTCCCTTGGCATCCGTCAGCGTGAGCAGGCTTCCGTTGATGCCCTGCAGATACTCATTATATGTGACCTCCAGCCCGATAATCCCCTGGCTGTCACTGCCTGCAAAACCGATCGTCTGAGACGCCAGGCTTCCAAACGGATAATATCGTTTGAAATTCTCGTCGATCTGAATGCCGGCGAGTCCCGCCTTTCGTATGCGCTCCGCGACTTCCGGCGCCACCCGAGTCTTGATTGTCTGCAGCGCCACCTTCTTCTCCACCAACGCCAGAACCTCTTCATATTCCATGGAGAGCTCCTGTGATAGAAGGCGCGCGACGGCTTCCTCGTCTTCTACCTGGTTATGAATCACGCTGATGGAACACACCGAGGCGCTCGTTGCCAATACGGTTCCGTTTCGATCCAGAATATCTCCGCGTTTTGCATACAGCGTGCGTTCCCGATAGTGCAGATCATCGGCCAACCCTGTCAGATAGTCTCCGCGAAATAATTGAATATACCCGACTCGAAAGATCAAAATTAGAATCAGCGTCACACATCCGATCTGAAGAACCGTCAGCCGCAGTCGATATTTCCCAGAAATTCTCGCCAATACAAGGCCCTCCTTATAGGAGAATCCTTATATTATATGGATCGTCCGGCTTTCTTATGATTGCGGATAGATATTGAGGTACGGCAACACCTGGCTGAGAACCTCCGCGGCCACGCTCTGCGCCGGTGAACTGACGCCGCTCTTCGCCTCATCCAGGATGATCAGAATACCTACTTCCGGGTCATCAATCGGCGCGAATCCTGTGAAAGATACGATATATTTTCCCTCGCTATAATCCCCTTTCTCCGCCGTACCCGTCTTACCGCCAATCCGATATCCTTCCAGATTGACGCCGGTTCCGGTTCCGGTTTCTACCACTGCCTCCATACCGCTGCGGATGATGGCCGAAGTTTCGGCGGATATCACTTGCCGGATTGTCTCGGTATTCGTCTCGGAAATGACATTTCCATCCGCGTCCAGGATCTGCTTCACCAGATGCGGACGAACTAAATTCCCGTCATTGACCACAGCCGATTCTGCCGTCAGAAGCTGTATCGGCGTCAGATTGAATCCCTGACCGAAGGATACGGTGGCAAGTTCCACCGGTCCCAGTAAATCCAGATCATACACCAGAGAGGCCGCGGATTCTTCGTAGGGCAGATCAATACCGGTCAATTGACCGATGCCAAATGTCTGCTGGTATTTATAATACGTTTCTGCCGGGGTTCGTTCACTCACCTGAATCATGCCTACATTACAGGAATTCTGGATGATTTCCCGGATACTCTGTATCCCGTGCGCCACACTGAACGCGCACTGGAACGTCTGGTCATAATACATATAAAACGAATTGCAGGTGAAGCTGTCATTCTCCCGGATAGAACCGCTATCCAGTGCTGCTGCCGCAAAAATGGGCTTAAAGGTGGAACCCGGCTCGTAAGTTCCACTTACGGCAAAATTACTCCAAATCCCGGATAAAAAGGTATCTTCCTGCTTCATCGCCGTTGTATGTTTGCTACTCAATCCGATCACTTCTTCTACATTATTCAGATTGAAGGTTGGATAATTGGCCATGGCGTATACTTCCCCCGTTTTGGGATTCATGATGATTCCGCAGACTCGCAGGCACTCTTCTTCTTCCATGACTTTTGCTAACGCCTGTTCCAGATAATATTGTACCGTCTGATCCAGTGTCAATACAAGGGAATTTCCGTCCTGCGCGTCAACCACTTCTTCCAGATACTGACCATCTTCCGTACGAGTCCTCATGACTCTGCCATCCAAACCGGACAACTCCTCATCATACTCCATTTCCAAGCCATATACATTGTTAAATCCAATCACATGTGCAGCCAATTCATTATTAGGATAGTTTCTGCTCTGTATCGCCTCAAACCAAACCCCCACAATACTTCCTGAATCAATCTTTTCTTCCAGAACAGACTTGACCGACTCAGAGATCTGCCTTCCCTGAGAAAAACGCTCATATTGGCTGTCCGCATACTCCGCGCCCAAATATTTCTCCAAGACCGAAGTATCTGTTATTCCCAGCACACTGGAAAGCTGCTGAATCGTAGACTGCTGATCCACCAAATCCGCGCTTTGCAGTGCCTTAGGATCGATAATCACGTCGTAGACCTGCTGTGTCTCTGCCAAGACATTATGATTTCGATCATAGATCGCACCGCGCAGCGCTGCAATTGTCGCATCCTGTGTAGAACCCTGCTGCGCCTGTACTGCTTGCGTATATTCCTCTCCATGCGCAACCTGAATATATATGATTCTGCCGAATAATCCGGCAAAAATCAATAAGATCGCGCTCACCATCAAGAAGAGTCGAACTTTATTCAGTCCACCGTTTTGTTTTTGTTTCGCCATCTTTCCCTTTCCTTTCGGAAAATTGATCGGCCTGGAAAGAGGTTCCCCACTCTCCAGGCCGCGAACGATCAATCATTTCCTCCAAATAGATGAAAATTCACCTGTGTTGCTTTCCTCTGTGTTTCCTGCGTTTCCTGTACGGTATAATCCGTCTCCAAGGGGCCCATTTCTGTGATATCGTCTCCCGATGCTTCTTTCATCCCCAGATGTCCTACCGCATAGGAATATAAATCCGACAGACCCATATCCGCAGTTCCCTCGTTTTCAAGAACTGCCGTATTCTGCTCCTCCTCAGTTAAACGCGCCTGCATATTATACAGTTCCTGCCGCGCGGTATACAACTCGCTATAGGACATAGCCACGCGTAACAGCCCGCCAGCGATTACCAATACGCCTCCCAAGATCAATACCCTCTTCCATAAAGGTACCTGTCTTGTCTTTACCTTCTGTTTCTTGACCGGTTTCTTTTTCGGAGCCTCTTCGAACTTTTCCTCCTCCCAAGGCTCCTCTTCCAGTTCCTGCGCCAGATTCCCGGAAATATAGGCTCTGGCAGAAATCGGCCTATGCTCTTTTTCTTCCTCCTGAAAATAGTCAAACAACTCGTCTCTTGCTTCCTGTGCCATCATAATCCCCTGCTTCCTATACCCGTTCCGCGATACGCAGTTTTGCACTGCGGGACCTCGGATTCTCCTTGACCTCTTCTACTCCCGGTAAAATCGGCTTTCGAGTGATAACTCGAAGAACCTGCTTTTTTCCACATACACAGACCGGGAAATCTTTGGGACATGTGCAGGGATTTTCCAAACTCCGGAATGTCTGCTTTACAATTCGGTCTTCCAGCGAATGAAATGTAAGAATACAGATGCGTCCTCCGGGAGACAGCCTCTCAGCCATCTCCCGAATCGCACCCTCCAAAATGCTAAGCTCCTGATTGACCTCTATCCGAAGCGCCTGAAATGTGCGCTTCGCCGGATGGGGTCCATCCTGGCGCGCTCCCTTCGGAACGGCCTCCTTGATGATCCGAACCAGATCCCCTGTCGTCCGGATAGGTTCTTTCTCTCTTTCCTGGACGATAAAGGATGCAATCCTGGCTGACCATCGTTCCTCTCCAAAATCCTGGATAATTTTACGTAATTCCTCCTGGGAATACTGATTGACAATCTCTGCAGCAGTCCTAGGATTTCTTCTATCCATCCGCATATCCAGCGGAGCATCCTGCATATAGGAGAATCCTCGTTCCCCATCGTCCAGCTGCTTTGATGAAACACCCAGATCCAGCAGTACCCCGTCTACTGTCTGGATCCCCAGCGTTTCCATGATCGCGGCAAAATTACTAAAATTATCCCGCACAATTGTCACGTTCGAAAACATTCCCAACTTCTCTTGTCCATTGGCCACAGCCGCTTCATCCTGATCGATTCCGATCAGCCTGCCGTCAGGTCCAAGCCTTTTCAAGACCTCTGCCGCATGTCCGGCGCCCCCCAGAGTCCCATCCACATATATACCATCAGGACGGATCTTCAGGCCTTCGATACATTCGTCCCTGAGAACTGAAATATGTCTAAATTCCACGTTTCTCACCTTCGTTATATTCTAAATTTCGTTCTCAGAATCCAAGCGATCCTAATGTTTCGCTCCAAGACGCTCCATCGTCTTCCTCGCCAGAATTATAGCGCTTCCAGGCCTCGTAGTCCCAAACCTCCACATGGTTGTCGGCCCCTACCAGCATCACGTTCTTCTCGATACCGGCATACTGCTTGAGCTCCGGATGAATCAATACACGCCCCTGTTTATCCAATGTTGTAGATTGTGTGCTGGAAAAAAAACGGCGCTTGATCCGACGGATCTCTTTATTGGAATCGGAAACTCCTTTCAGCTTGTCCCGAAGCTCCATAAAATCTTCTTCTGGCCACAGGTACAAACACGGCTCCTCTTCCCCGTCCGGATCCCATAGATTGGTAGTAATATAAAAAGACGGATTCAGCAGTGTGTCCCGTCCTACGAGCTCTTGACGATACTCCATAGGAATAATCAGACGACCCTTATCATCAATCGAATGATTAAACTTATTACAGAACACCTCGCCTCACCACCTTTCCTTATGGACTCCATTTGCCTCCATTTGTCTACTTTTCAGATGCAATTGACTCCACTTGACTCCATTATAACATAAAATCCCCTCTTTGCAAGCCCCTTCGAAAACTTTTACATTTTTTTTCGGTTGGAAATATATGTGTTTTCGTAGAGTTCAGGAAACCACGCAAGGGACACTTCTTTTTGCAATATCCGTCCCCGTGTATTCCCTCTTTACATTTCGTATATTTTGTGGTATCATAAGGCATACGAAAGGAGGAGCTAATATGACCACACAACAACAAGACATTGTAAATATCGCCATTTCACTCTACCGCGCCACACGTGACCTCGCGGACATCCCCAAATTCTGCCTGTCCCGCAAGAAAAACAAGAAGACCAGCAAGGTCTACCTGTATATACAGTATCCCGCCGCACAGGGTCGTAAACAGGTCAAAATCAAAGCCAACGAAGAAGCCCACTATCTCGATTTGTTCGACAAGAGACAGACACTGGAAGTCCAACTGCACGAACTCAAATCGCAATACAACGCCCTATCTTTCACAGATCGCAAGAACGTCCGCTTTCTTTTCGCCTGCTATCGCTGGGCAGATGCCGCCGATGTCGGCAAGGTAGAAAAGAATACCTACCTCGATGGTACCACCCGCGATTCCAAGAGTGAGCTCTGCCTCTCACTTCTTCTTGATATGCTGGGTGTGAAATACAAGTATAATTATCCGCTTTATGCGCAGAACCACTTCTACCTGGCAGACTTCTTTTTTCCTGACTCGCAAGATTTCCACGAGCACATGGGCATGCTCGATCATGAACCATATGCACAGAACCAGAAACGCAAGCTGGAAGATTACAAAACACTAGGGATACAAGAGAAGAAAAATCTCCTCATCACAAAGGAGCATTTTGAAGCGGATCCACAAGGTCCCGAAAAGAAACATGCCTATATCGACCTACGCGAGATTATCTTGCAGCTCACCGCTTTCGGGAAGATTTCGCCACAAAAGACATTTCAACTTCTTTTCCCTGATAAGCCGCTTCCCCATCTCTGAAAATCGAAACGACAGTTCTCATGCAACACGAATACTTACTTGTTGGATATCTTATACGCCGCCGTCAGATCTCTGCCACTCAGATCGACGAGCGGCGTATAAAAATGCCGCGACACCTCCAAATTGTACGCCGCTCGATGATCTTTGCTACTCAGATCATCGAGCGGCGTATAAAAATACTGCGACACCTCTGAGTTATACGCTGCCGCCAGATTTCTCGGCCGCACAGATCGCTCTGCAGCGTATAAAAATACCGCGACACCTCCGAATTGTACGCCGCCGTCAGATCGCCCTGCCGTCCAAATCATCCAGCAGCGTATAAAAATGCCGCGACACCTCTGAGCTATACGCCGCCACTAAATTTCTGTCACACAGATCGCCCTGCAGCGTACAAAATAAGCCGCATCTCCTCTGAATTATACGTTACCGCTAAATTTCTACCGCACAGATCGCCCTGAGGCGTATAAAAATACCGCGACGCCGCCGTTAGAGCGGACATTTTCTCGCATATGCCGCAGGAATAAAAAAATACGCAACTACGAAGTCTCGTAATTACGTACTTTTAGCAGTCTTTTCAATCTGAACCTTCCAACAAGAAACGCCCTATCTCCCGCGTGAGCCGGGCAATGGGCAGTCCCATTACGTTATAATAATCTCCTTGTATGCCGCGAATCAGAAGCGCTCCCTTGCCTTGAATCCCATAGCCACCCGCCTTATCAAATGGTTCTCCTGTCGCGATATAGGAAGCAATCTCTTCCTTATATAAGGGATAGAACTCCACCCATGTTTCTTCCTGGAAAATGCGTTCTCTGCCTTCCAGACAAAGACAACATCCTGTGATAACTTGATGCACACGACCGGAAAGTTCTTCTAACATGGATTGCGCATGTTCCACGTCTTTGGGCTTTCCCAGCATCCGGTTATCAATGAAGACCCCCGTATCGCACCCAATCACCAAAGCGTCCGGATACTGATGTGCCAGAAATCGCGCTTTCTGTGCCGCAAGATAGGCGGGACCCTGCGTCAATTCCAATCCTTCCGGCAGGCTTTCTTCGATATTCGCCGGCAGTGTATCGAATGCGTCCAATGCGAATGCTAAAAGTTCCCGTCTTCTGGGAGACGCTGAAGCTAAAATCACTCGAATACTCATGACTCTTTCTCCACGATTTTCTGTTTCAAGTCCGGATCAAAAACGCCGTTTCTCAGCATAGCAATTTCATATTTGTAGGGTGGAAATGTCTTTTTTTCCACTCCCGGCACATAGGGAGTCTCTAAAATCTTCGGGACAGCGCTGAGCTCAGGACAGGTAGCGATACGATAGAGCGTGTCAAAACCTATTGTGCCAAAACCAATGTTCTCATGCCGGTCTTTCGCGGCACCCCTCGGATTCTTACTATCATTCAGATGGACAACAGCCACGCGATCAAGACCAATCACCTGATCGAGTCTTTTCAGAACTCCCTCCCAATCCTGGCATAAATCATAGCCTGCATCATGCATATGACAAGTATCAATGCAAACCCGCATCCGTTCATTGTGTTTGACTCCATCAAAGATTCTAGCCAGTTCCTCAAAGTTCTTTCCCAATTCACTTCCCTTGCCGGCCATGGTTTCCAGAGCCAACGGAATTGTCGTGGTTTCATCTAGCACTTGGTTCAAGCCTTGAATAATACGCTCGATCCCCAAATCCACTCCTTCTCCCACATGCGCTCCCGGATGTACCACCAGCACTTCACCACCCATGGCTTCGCTCCTCTCCAGCTCTAGACGAAGGAATCGCACCGCCAGCTCAAAGATATCTTCCTTAACGCCATTTCCCAGATTGATGATATACGGGGCATGCACAATCAGATGTTCAATCCCGTGCTGGTGCAATTCCCCCCATCCTTCCTGAATCTTAAGTTCCTCTATCGGCTTTCTTCTCGTATTCTGCGGAGCACCGGTATAGATCATCAAAGCGTCTGCTCCGTATCCCGCGGCCTCCTTCGCAGATCCTAAAAACATCTCTTTTCCACTCATTCCCACATGGCATCCAATAATCATTCTTTGACTCCTCTCTACAGAGAGAAAGTTGCGGTAAACCCTATGCCCTCTCCCTCTTGACTCTGTACAATCATCTTTCCTTTAGAATCTTTTTAGGCGTTTCCACTAGCCCTTTCTCATCCTTCATTGCTGGAACACGCGTGTAAGCTCCCCCTCTTCTCTATCGCACGGCTCTATTGTATCATGATAAAGTCATTTTGTACACGGTTGATTTGCCAAAATCCCGCTCTGCAAAAAAGCCTCCTAATAAAAAAGAGTGTCGAGGAACCATCATCATTCGATGGTTCTTCGACACTTCATTTTGATTCTTATTGATTACAGCAAACGCTGCATCTCATCCAGATTCACCATGATTTTAGAATAGATCCTATGCATCTCCGATAGCTCCTCTGTACTCACATCCTTATAGAGCAGCCTGGAAAACTCCTGCTGCGTTTCCATCCCCTTTTCAATGATATCTTTCGCCTTTTCCAGGGGTGTCAACCGCAGCACACGTCGATCCTGCGGATCCATATCTACCTGTAGATACCCTTCTTTCTGAAGAAGATCCACGGCGCGAGAGACATACGACTTGGCTAAAAAACGTCTCTCCGATACATCCGAAGCTTTATTATACTCCGGGTTATTATGCAAAAACAGCAACACGTCCATGGCAGGCTTCGTAATACCGCACTGGCGCGCCGTCTCCTTCATCATACGATTGTATACCCGGCCGCTCTTCTGAACAGCCACCACTAGATCGATCATCTGGCGCATCTTACATCCTCCCTATGATTCCAAAATGTTGATAGTTCTCCTGCGAACTATTATAGGCATCCTATGAGAAAATGTCAAGCTTTTTTCGCTCTCACGCTGATTTTATCCCTCAAAGGCATTCTCCACACTTTCTTCCTGATACTGTCTTGTATACAGATTAAAGTAATACCCCTTCTTGGCAAGAAGTTCTTCATGGCTGCCTCGTTCTACAATCCTTCCATCCTTCACCACCAAGATCACATCCGCCTGGCGAATCGTGGACAGACGGTGCGCGATAACAAAGGAAGTGCGTCCCTTCATCAGGTTTTCAATCGCATCCTGAATCTTCTTCTCTGTGACTGTGTCGATGGACGATGTGGCCTCATCCAGCACAAAGATCCGCGGATCCGCTAAAATCGCTCTGGCAAAGGACAGGAGCTGCTTTTCCCCTGTGGAAAGGAGATCTCCGCCCTCGCCCACATCGCTGTCATATCCTTTATCCATCCGTGCAATCACATCCT
Organism: uncultured Clostridia bacterium; assembly: GCA_937892735.1. Classification (GTDB taxonomy): domain Bacteria; phylum Bacillota; class Clostridia; order Lachnospirales; family Bianqueaceae; genus Faecimorpha. The sequence goes on from CALBGL010000062.1 coordinate 9,341, forward strand.
CTGCGGATACACTGCGTACCGCAGCCTTGATCTCTTCCATCGTCGCATCCGGCCTGCCATAACGAAGGTTTTCCAGTACCGTCCCCGAGAATAGATGCGGCGTTTGCAGGACATAGCCAATATGGCTGTGCAGCCAGAGCTGCGATCTCTCCCTGGCATCTCTGCCATCGATAAGAATCTGCCCCGACGTGGGCTCAAAGAAACGGCACACCAGATTCACCAGCGTAGACTTTCCAGCTCCCGTCTCCCCTACAATCGCCACATTGGTTCCCTGCGGCACCTTCAGATTAAAATGCTCCAAAATATACTCGTCGCCATCCGGGTACTTAAACGATACGTCACGAAACTCCACATCCCCATACAAGGGTTCCCAGTTTTCCTTCTTCGGTGAAAACGCGTCTCCATACTTCTCGACCACTTCTGGAGAATCCGCCACATCCGACTCTGTCTCCATCAACCTTGTGAACCGTTCTACATTGACCTGCACCGTGATAAGGTCGGATATCACGCGAACCAGCCACTGAACCGGCTCCATCATGCCCAACGCATAAGACATGAAAACAGAAAGCGTTCCCAACTCGATAACCTGCTGCATGGTGATATATCCCCCTTGCCATAACACCAGCGCTAAAGCCAGATACGAGGCAAAAGAAATTACCGATGTAAAAAGCGCACGAAAATGGGCGGCGCGAATGGAAGTTTTGGTCATCTCTCCGCTCGTCCGGTTAAAGTCCCGTTCCATCTTCTCTTCCACCACCAGGGTCTTTGTAGTCTTTGCCCCCGTAATTCCTTCATTGAAATTACCGGTGATTCGAGAGTTAATCTCCCGAATCTTTCGATTCAATCCCACCAGACGTTTCTGAAAATACCCGGACGCCAACGCGGTCAGCGGCACCACTACCAGTACAACCAGCGCCAGCTGTACATTGACAGCCAGCATCACTACGATCGCTCCCAAAAGATAGGTCACATTCCAGACCCCGTCCATCAAACTCCAGGAAACCAGACTTCCAATACGGTTCGTATCGCTCATTACCCGCGCATGGATGTATCCCACGCTGTTCTGATTATAATAAGAAAAGGACAGCGTCTGCAAATGATTGAAACTGGCTCGTTTCATATCTCTTCCTACATACATCTCCACTTGACTGGCCTGATAACAGGAAACAAACGTAAATACCACCTGACACAAGAGAACTGTCACATATAATATGACGAAAATCGGCAGTCCCTCCAACGTTCCCAGGGCAATGAAATGGTTCAACGCATACTGCTGGAACAAGGGCAAAATAATATCCACCGTACTGGTCAGAAGCCCTAAGATCACCATGCTGATCATGATGAACCGATAGGGTTTTAGATAGGGCAGCAATTTATTCAAACCGAAATAGGGCAAAGAAACATACTCCTTCTTCTCTACCGCCTTATTCATTCAGATTCACCTCCTCCGACAATGCCTCTGGCGATGCCTCTGGCATTGTCATCTGCATGTCATAGATATGTCTATAAATCCCATGGTTCCGCATCAACTCCTCGTGGGATCCCATCTCCGCCACGCGTCCCTTATCCAGCACAAGAATGCACTCTGCCTGCATCAGCGTTGTGATTCTGTGCGAAATCAGAATCACTGTGGAATCTCCCAGGTTCTTTCGGAGTGCCTGACGAATCTTCGCATCCGTCTCCGCATCCACGGCCGAAAGGGAATCATCAAACACCATGATCGGCGTCTTTTGTGTCAGCATCCGCGCGATGGCAGTTCGCTGCTTCTGTCCAC